>JAEOTK010000183.1 GCA_016839875.1 Candidatus Heimdallarchaeota archaeon | reverse complement strand
TCTCTCTCTTAATCTTGGATTTACTATTTCGTCAAAAGCCATTCCTACGAAAGCAAAGCTTAGTGTAATAAGCCCAATCATAATTCCTGGAGGGAAGAATAACCACCATGCACCTGAGGCAAATGCTGCATGAACTTGAGCTATGTGAAGCATTTGTCCTAAAGTCCAATTTAATGGATCTCCAAGGCCTAGATAAGCTAAGAAGGATTCATAAAGGATAGCTTGTCTCATAGATGTGATAATCATTGTTAGCATTAGGGGGAAAACATTAGGTAGTATGTGTTTGAAAATGACATATCCGCTATTTGCACCTGCTGCTTTGGCACTTGTTACGAATGCTCTATGTTTTAATGATAATGCTTGACCACGTATCAATCTTGCAGAAGTTGGCCAGAATACAACAACATAGACAATAGCTACGACTGACCAATGTGTTGTACCCCCAAGAAATGGTAACGAAGCTAATACGAGCATAAGTGGTAAAGCAGGCATAACTAATATTACATCGGTTATACGTAAGACTACGTTATCAACCCAACCTCCTATATATGCACTTGCTACTCCAACCGTAGTTCCAATGATGACCGTCAAACTTCCAGCTACAATACCAACTAATAGTGAAACTCTTAGACTGGTCAAAAGAACAGTGAAAACATCTTGTCCAAATCTGTTAGTACCTAACCAGTGGTCTCTATTTGGAGGTATTGTTGGATTTTCTGTTGAATACTCATAAGGATCATATGGGGTTAAATTTTGACCACCTATAGCTAGAATTATGATAACAGTCAAAAGTATAAAACCTATCACGCCCATCCAGTTTCTACTGAATACTTTTATATTTGCACCAATTCGCTTAAATCGACGTTTTAGGTTACCTATTGTTACTCTGTTTTGTGTTGCCATTTTTTTTCCTCCTATGATGTTCTTATCCTTGGATCAACAAATCCATAAAGCAATTCAGCGATTAATAATCCAAGCAAAGTTAAACCTGCTATTATTAGGAAAGATCCTTGTAAAAGCGGATAATCCTTTTGCATTATTGCTTCAAAAAGCAATCTTCCCGTTCCAGGATAAGCAAATACTGTTTCTATGAGTACAGAACCACCTATAAGCCAACCTATACTCATTCCTATATCTGTAATTACAGGAAGTATTGCGTTTCTCATACCATGTCTATAAAGCACTTGAGTATCACTGAGCCCTTTGGCTTTTGCTGTTTGAATATAGTCTTCTGTCTTTACGTTAATGAGATTACCTCGCATGAACCAAGACCAACCTAAGATTCCAGCAATCACAAGCGTCCCAAGAGGTAATACTAAGTGCCATAGAACATCTAAAATAAGCATTAGGGTACCTTGTCTCTCTATAAGAGGTGTCTTCGCACCAATGAATGGAAACCAAATAGGAGATCCCGCCGTCTTAAGATAGAAACCAAAAAATGCTATGAACATCATTCCTACAAAAAACAATGGAAGTGCATTGTAAATATTATATGTTAGGACAAAGGTTGTGTCTAGTTTAGATCCTCTTCTCCATGCAACATAAGAGCCTAGAGTAATACCAACAATTCCATTAATCAAGAATGCTGATCCTAGAAGGAGAAGAGTCCATGGAAGTCTCTCAGCTATCAGTTCAATCACTGGTTGTCTATGAAGAAAAGAAAAACCAAAGTCTCCCTGCAAGATATTCTTCAAGAAGAGACCGTATTGTTTCCACAGAGGTTCATTCAAACCCCATCTTTCTAATAGTCCCTCTCTTACCTCTGGAGGTACTCGTGGGTCTAAAGCAAATATGTCAGCAGGATTACCTGGCATAACGTGATAGATGAAAAAAACCACAGTAACAGCTACAAAGTACGCAGCTAAAGCAAACAAAATTTTTTTTGCAATGTATCCTTTTAATCCCATATTTGAACACCGTGTTCTTAACTCTGTCTTAGTTGATATATTTTTAAATATTTCGGGATATACTATATGTTTAGTAAACTGATGTGAATCTAAACATAAACTGCTTTTTGTTTTTAAAAAAATAGAAAATAAATCTAGGTTACCCTAGATTCATATTGTTTATTTTTTACGTTTTCTGAAGTAAACGATTCCAACAAGACTAATAGCAACTACTGCTGTGATTATTTGGAATCCGTCTCCTTTTGCTGCAATTGAATAAACAGTTAGATCAGATTCGAAATTATCAGGACCTGATGTTTCACCCATAACGTAACCGGTGATTGAATCATTACGATATAGTGTTATTCCAGCTGTGTTTACTATTGGGAGATAACATAGATCTGTAGCGACAAGCATTTGAGCTTGTTTTAATAGTGGTGTATATACAGCTTCATCTGTCTCTAAGGCTATCTGTTTAATTAGATCGTCTACTTCCCATCTGACTGAACTATTCCATCCAGGAATGTTAACATCGTCTGAGCCCCACCATCCGTCAATACTGTACATCCAATTCATCCAACTTGGGTGGAAATCACTCCAAAAGCCTGACCATCCTAGATAAGCCCAATCATAGTCGTATTTACCTGGATAGTTGTAATCTCCTCCAAGGCTCCCAGCTCCACCAACAGTTTGCCAAAGAATAGGCCATAGAACTGGTTTGACGTTTACTTCTATTCCTAAGTCTGCCATATCATCAGCCATCAATCGAGCAGTATCAGTTGAATCTTGGTATTCTGCACTTACTAAAAGATCAAAAGCAATTTCTGTTCCATTAGCTTCTCGCCAACCATCTGCATCACTGTCTACTACACCAATACTATCTAGTGTTGCATTAGCTAGGGCTACATTATATTCATATTGTGGAATAGCATCGTTATAATATGGTCCTCTTGGAAGACTCATTGAAGCTTGAGCTACTAATCCTCTTCCTCCGAAAACAATATCTATTACATCTTGTCTGTTAATGCCTGTTAAAACTGCTTGTTTGAATTCAGTTATGTTGTTTGGCCAACGTCGTTGATTCACACCAAGATACATGATAAAGTCTGCGAGAAATTCGTGGACGAAGAGATTTGGATCAGCTTCCGCAACTGATATTAGTTCTGGAGGTGGTCCATCATAAACATCTAAATTACCTGCACTAAGAGAATAAAATGCAGTTGATTCATCAGGGATTATGGTTACGATTTTTTCTTCAACATAAGGTCCATCCATAAAGTAGTTTTCATTACGTAACAGGATGAAGTATTGGCCTGGTTCACGTTCAGAGAAAGTAAACGGTCCACATCCTATTGGATTATCATTTGTGAAATCATAGTAATCTAAAGTTTCTACATTCCAAATATGTTCTGGGAGAATCCAGTCTGTACCAATTTCAACTAGAACATCTACTTCTTTAGGTCCAAAATCAAGTTCTAGTTCAACACTAAATTGACTTAATTTGGTAACTGAAACAACGTTATCGTATAACCAACTTCGACGAGGAATTCCAGCATCATCAGCTAGTGTTTGCCAAGTCCAGACTACGTCGTCAGCATCAACTACCTCACCATCGTGCCATACTGCATTTTGTACCATATTAAATGTCCATGTTGTGAAATCTGTACTGTGTGAATATGATTCACAAAGTTCCAGTCTTACTTCATTGTTTGCATCATATGTTATTAGTGCATCGTATATATGACCCATTATGTAACTTTCAAGCGACATTCCCCAAAACCATGGGTTCAAAGTAAGAATGTCTGATGTAATTCTAGTATTATACGTTCCACCTACTGGTTTCGTATCTTGTGCCAGAGTTGTAAGTATGGGCGAAAGCATCATAATTGCAGCCATAAAAATTGCACAACTAATTAACAATTTCTTTTTCAATTTATATCATTCCATTTTTTTTATGATCTTTGAACAAAATCAAAGACTAGCTAAAAAAATAGTTCAAAGATATATAAGATTTTCGGGAAAAAAAGTTTATGTTTAGCAAAACCGTTATAAACTAAACATTATTCTTTAATTTGTTGAATTTCAATAAAGGAGAAGTGATTGAATGAACATTCAAATGTTTCAGGAGAAATTTGAGAAAGAAATTGTGAAAGTAATGCGAGATTTCAAAGTCCCTGGCATGTCGATTCTTATTTCAAAAGATGGGGAAACGATTTACAAAAGAGCGTTTGGATTAAGAGAGAAGAAGAAACCTAAACCTGCTAATATTGATACTTTATATGGTGTTTCTTCTATTACTAAATTTATTACCAACATGGGAATATTACAACTTCATCAAGCTAACAAGTTAAATATCGAAGATTCTATATCAGATTATCTTCCAGTGAATATTGGTTTCAAAGATAATCCTATCAAAATTAAACATCTTATGAGTCATGCTTCAGGCGTTCCCGCTCTCCACACATTTTACTTCTCACAAATGAATCAAGAATTGTATAAAGGTAAGACTCCTACTTTTCCGTTAGGAAATTGGGATGATTTTTATTATCATATCAATAGTGCAAAAGATGAAGTTATCTATCCTCCTGATACTCGTTATTATTATTGTAATGAGGCTTTTGCATTACTTGGACAAATTATTGAAAGAGTAAGTGGAAAACCATATGAAGACTATATCACTGATAATATCCTCAAACCACTCGAAATGAATAGAAGTACATTTAGTAATGTAGAAGCAGAAAAAGATGGAAACAGTTCTAAAGGCTTCAGTTTCCTTTGGGCAGACAATGAGATAAAACGAATTTCCCAAGATCTTCTATGCAGTCCTTTTACTGCAGGTTCTGGAGGATTGATTTCAAGCGTTGTAGAAATGACAAATATACTTCAATGTCATGTGAATGATGGAGAATTCAAAGGGAAGAAAATTCTTGACCCAGAGCTTATTCAAGAAATGCGAAAGCCACATAATAAAAATGTAAAAAGCACTTATGAGGAATTTTTCCCTGGAGGTAAAATAGCTTATGGGTACGGATTAAGAGTCAATGAAGACTTCTATGGTTATACTTTAGTTGATCATGGTGGAGTATCGGGTGTGACAGGTGGACAAATAGGTTTTATCCCTGAACTAAATCTTACTTTTGTTCAATTGTATAATGTTTCATTTCTCTCTAATCATCCATTATACACAGCATTTACTTCTCTTGTGGGTAAAGATCCTGAAGATCAAATGCCTTTTTACAAAAGAAGGAAACACTATAAGAATCTATGTGGAAGATATGATGCTTACAAAAAGATTCTATCTCTTGAATTAAAACAACGTTATGGATCTCTTTTCCTTGAGGGTGATTTCTGGGATGGAAGAGTATCTCAACCTTTAATTCCCTGTAATGAAGATCCTGAAGTCATGGAATTCTACTCAAACACTCCCTTTGGTAAAATGTATGTACCATTTACTAAACATAACAATGGTGAAATTACATTCGAATACCAAAGATACATCATGCATAAGAAGACAATTGAGTTGGAAGAAGACTAGTTGTAATTCTAGTCTCAATTCAATTACATTTTTTTAGTTCAGATTATTCACATTATCTTTGTGTTTAACTGCTAATTGCTCAAAGATATATGCTACTTCGCCCAAGAAATTGACTTTAACAGAAGCATCTTTAAAGAAATTATTGATATTTCCTTCAATCCTTTTACTCTGTTCAATTACCTCATCTTCATTCCAATCTTCAACTAGCGAACCAGCTTGTTCATATTGATCACTAACAAAGTCTTTGATAGGTTCCAAAATCATCTCTGTTGTATTCTCTCGTTGAACTCGCTGAAGTCTCTTAATGTTTTTCTTACTTTGTTTGATTATAGCTTCAAAAGCAAGCTTCTTGTCATTTTTCATTATATTGTCAACAATTTTCTCATAATAATTCATTGCTTCTTTTTCTAGTCTTATTGCAAATTTTATTACTGAACCAAATGTGCCTAAGCTCAACTTTTCACCTTCTTGTTTTACTCTTCAAACCATCTAGTTATAACTACTTTCTCTTCTGTAAAGAAGTCAACAGCATTTCTTCCTTGACCATGCAGATCTCCTTTGAAACTATCTTTCATTCCTGAAAATGGAAAAGTAGCTATAGGAGCTGCAACACCTATGTTAATTCCAATATTTCCTGCGTCAACCTTGTATTGAAAATCTCTTGCTGATTTCCCACTAGCAGTAAAGATGGATGCAGCGTTTCCATATTGGCTTCTATTGGTTATCTCAATTGCTTCATTTAGATCTTTAACTTGAATGATAGGTATAACAGGTCCAAAAATTTCTTCATTTGCTATTGTCATTTCTGGTTTGACTTTATCAAATATAGTTGGTCCAATAAAGAATCCTTTTGTTACGCTTTCAGGAACTTCTACATTTCTTCCATCTAGGATTAGTTCTGCACCTTCTTCAATTCCTTTTTCTATGTATTTCAGTACTCTTTTCTTTCCTGCTTCAGAAGCTAGAGGTCCCATATGAATCGATTCATCTAAACCATTTCCAACCACAATTTTCTTTGCTGCTTCTAACAATGACTCCTTAAGCGGTTTGTAGATTTCCCCAACAGCTAATAAGACTCCACCCGCTAGACATCGCTGTCCAGCATTCCCATAAAATGATGTTATCAGATTTGGAATTGTTCTTTCAAGATTTGTATCTGGCATCACTGTTAGGAAGTTTTTTGCTCCTCCTTGAACCTGAACTCTCTTCCCATGTTCTCCACATTTGCGATAAAGGAGTTTTCCGATTTTTGTTGATCCAACAAACGACATTCCTACAGTATCCGGACTTTCAATAAGAGTATTTACAACATCTGCTCCTCCATGAACCATATTGATTACTCCTGGAGGTAATTCTATATCATCCAGCAGCTCAAACTGTTTGGTCATTGTTATTGGACATTGATCGGAAGGTTTGACGATGTAAGTATTTCCAGTTGCTATAGCAAAAGGCCAGAACCATGCTGGTACCATAGCTGGAAAATTAAAGGGTGCCACACAGAAGAATACTCCCAATGGCTGTTTGATTAGAATCTCATCTATTCCCGCTGCTACATCCTCAAAGTTGTATCCCATTTGAAGGGATGGTATACTAGCAGCTGCTTCTACATTCTCAATGGTTCTGCGGTACTCCCCTCTGGATTCATCAAGAGTTTTTCCATGTTCCATTGTACATATTTCTGCTAGTTCATCAAAATTTTCTTCAAGAGCATCACGAAGATCATAAAGGTATCTTATTCGTGATTGAGCTGGAGTTGTTCTCCATCTCCAAAAAGAAGCTTTAGCAGCTTCAATTGCTTCCTCTGTCTCTGCTTTTGTACTCATTGGTGTTTTAGCAACTAGATCCCCTGTTGCTGGATTAATAACATCTCTTGTTTTCTCAGTTTTGGATTCAATCCACTTATTGTTAATGTAATTTTTCAGAACTTCTCCATTCATGTTGATCACACAATTTTACTAATCTTATGTTTCTGTTAATTCGTGTTAAAATTGAATTGTTTATAAGTATTCTTCAAAAAAAACTTTTCTTGGGATGAGAAACTTTTTTGAAGAAGACAACTAAACGAGGATTAATTGTAATTTAAATAACTAAGAAATACTTGTGATATATATGAAATCTGATGAGATTATGGAAAAAGACAAAGAATTTTTCATTCAAGGATATGCTCGAGTTCCACTTGTTTTAACAGAAGGGAAAGGTGCAATAGTTAAGGACCTTGAAGGAAAGGAATTCATTGATTGTTTTGCTGGAATCGCAGTGACAAATGTTGGTCATGCCCACGAAAGATTAGTTAAAGCAGCTACTGATCAGATGTCGAAACTAATACATACTTCTGGGAGATTTTTCAATATCCCCCAAACACAGCTAGTAGAGAAGCTTGCAGAGATAACTCCAGGAGATCTCAAACATACTTACCTTTGTAATAGCGGTACAGAAGCTGTTGAAAATGCTGTTAAGTTGGTTAAGAAGTATGCTTTTTCTAGAGGAAAACCTGGTGCTGGATTAATTGCTTTAGAATGTTCTTTTCATGGTAGACTAGGTTACTCATTAAGTTTAACTGGACAAGCAAAATACAAAAAAGGTTTCAGTACTTATGCAAATGCACCAGGTATTGTTCATGCTCCAGCTCCTTATAGTTATAGATCTAAACTACCTGAGGAGGAGTTCGGTGTTGAAGCTGCACTAAAAGTAGAAGAAATTATTGATAGACATACAGCTGGAGATGTTGCGGCTTTCATTATGGAACCAATCTTAGGAGAGGGTGGTATACTCATACCTCCGGATTCTTACTTCACAACTCTCACTCAGATTCTCAAAGAACGTGATATACCTTTCATTAGCGATGAAGTGCAATCTGGTTTTGGCAGAACTGGAAAACTATTCGCTGGTGATTATTGGAACCTTAAACCTGACCTTATGGCTCTAGCTAAAGGTCTTGGTGGAGGAATGCCAATAGGTGCAGCTATTACCACAAGTAAGATAGCTAATGCTGTTGAATCAGGAGACTTCTTCTCAACCTATGGTGGTAATCCTGTTTGCAGTGCTGTTGCCTTGGAAAATATAGCAATATTGCATGATGAGAATTTAATTGAAAATTCTGCAAAGATAGGTAGTATATTTATGGAAGGTCTAGCTGATATCCAAAAATCAAATTCATTAATTGGAGATGTGAGAGGAAAAGGATTAATGATTGGGATAGAATTAGTCAAGGATCTCCAAGCAAAAGTCCCTCATTCTGATGCTGCGAAGAAGATAGTTGAATATCTGAAAAATGAAGGGATAATTATAGGATTAGGAGGAATATTTGGAAATGTTTTACGTCTTCAACCTCCTCTTTGTATCAATGAAGAACAAGCTTGTTTAGTGCTTGAAAAGCTAAGGAATAGCCTTCAAAAACTGTAAATCTGCAAAATCTCAATTATTCCGACAAAAATAGATACCACCTCTGGAACACCTAAGTATTACATGACGTTTTAAAAAGGTGGGACCTTCTTACAACCATGCATGTTAATGTTGTAACTTATGTGAGAGTAAGCTCTGCAGATCAAGAAACTGGTAGAGATACACAATTTGATGTAATTAACAAAAAAATAAGTTCAATTGGATACAGACATGTTCTAGAAACCTTCACAGATGAAGATGTTTCTGGTGATAGTCATGTTGAAGAAAGACCTGGTTTTAGAGATATGTTAAATTATATTGGAAACTATCTCAAAGAACATCCAGAGAATCCCATTAGAGAAATCTGGGTTCAATCAAGAGACAGGATAGCAAGAGAAGTCGATATGCTTGGATATGCATCTGTTGTGTTAAGATCACTAGGAGTCGAAATTCGAGCAACAGAAGAATCAGATGAAATGCTTGTAACTCGAATATACGATATGCTTGGCGAAGAGGAGCTTAAGAAATATAGACAGAAAAGAATGTATGGAATCAAAAGAAGAATCCAGGATCAAAAAATCATGTCAAGACCTCCTTTAGGTTACAAAATTGAAGATGGTCAATTAATAGTTGACCAAGAGATGAGACCTAAGCTTGTAGAAATATTCCAGATGTTTGAAGACAATGTAACTATGTCAACCATAAGTAACAAATACGAAATTCCTAGAAGCACCCTAGCTTATTTGAGAAAAAATCCTATCTATAGAACAGGGGAGTACTATTGGAAGGGAAAAATAGTCTATCAAGTTGAACCTGTAATAAAAGAGGGAGATCTCCGAATAAGAGAAGAAGAGGATTTCTATAGCTAGATCTTCATTCTTATTCATCCATAGATTTTTAATGAAATAAATCTTTTATTAAGTATGTCACCCCATAGTAAATTTGAGGAAATGGATGATTTTCTACAGAATCTATTAGAAACTTGGAAAACACCTGGAATTGCAGTTTTTGTCATTAAAGATAACCAAGTAATATACTCCAATGCGGTTGGATATAGAGATATTGAAAACAAACTTGAAATGACAACTGATACAATTCAACCTATAGCTTCTTGTACAAAGGCGTTTACTAGTGCAGCTATTGCGATGCTTGTTGATGAGGGAAAATTAGAATGGAATAAACCTATAAGAAACTATATTCCTGAATTTAATCTTAAGGATGAAGTTGTGGCAAATAGAATAACCATTGTTGACATGCTTTCACATAGGTCTGGATTACCTAGACACGATTTTGTATGGATGAATACTGATTTCACTTATGGTGAGGTATTAGAAAGACTTCCACATTTAGATTTAAGTAGAGATATGCGCACAAATTTTCAATACAATAACCTCATGTATCTTGCGTCTTCTATCGTGATTGAAAGACTATCGGGAATGAGTTATAATGAATTTATTAAAACTCGAATTTTCAAACCTCTAGAAATGAATGATTCTTATTTTTCAATTTTCGATATTCAGAAGGAAGAAGATCATGCTAAACCATATAAAGAAAGACAAAACGAATTAATACGTTGTGATTTTGTTAGTAATGATGAAGGAGCAGGAGCAGGATGTATTAATTCAAGCATCAATGATATGAGTAAATGGATGCTCTTACATTTGAGTAATGGTAAAGTTGATGGAAAGCTCCTTGTTTCTGCAGATAATCTCAAACAAACCCATAATCCAGTTTTTGTTCTATCAACCGGTTCAGGATGGGATACATGGCTACCAAAACAAAAATGGCTAAAACTGAATTTATATGCTCTTGGTTGGGGAGGATATATGTATAGAGGATATAGAGTTGTTAGTCATAGTGGGGGTATTGATGGCTCATCATCATTAATGAGTTTCATACCTGATGAAGGAATTGCAGTAGGAGTGATTGTTAACAAATCAGGGAGTTTAATTCCCCCAATGTTTACATATATGGTTTTTGATAAATTACTAGGATTGAAAGAGGTTGATTGGCATGGAAATTTTAATCCTATTAGAGAGCAATTCAGGAAAATGGATCGAGAAACTGGAGAAAAATCTCTTGAACTTAGAATCCCAGATACTAAACCAACATTCGAATTACATAAATATACAGGAAAATATCAACATCCAGGATATGGGATCATAACTATCGATTCTAAAGAAGAGGATTTAATCATTAAATTTGGAGATGCAGTTTTTACAATAGAACATTATCATTATGATACGTTCCAATTTGACTACGAGAGATTTGATATTAAAGAACTTTTAACCTTTCAACTCGATTCAACAGGCGAAATAGAGGGTTTCACAATTAAAATTGAAGCTTTAACACCACCAGTTAAATTTGAACGCCTTCCAGATGAACAGTTGAGTGATAAGGTATTCTTGAAAAAACTTATTGGAACATATGAATTAGCAACTATTAAGGTTAAAATTGCTTTAAAAGATGAAAACACCTTAACAATAAGATTTGCTGAACAACCAATAAATGAACTTATTCCTGCTAGAGGATCAAGATTCAAATTAAAGAATGCAGAAGAAGTTCAAATTAAATTCATCGAAGATGAAAAAGGTAATGTTTCAGAATTTATGTATATAGCAATGGCTACAGTGGCTAAAGCACAAAAAATAGATTAAAAATGAAAATTAGATTTTTCTCACTTTCATTTTACTATTTTATAAAATATCTTCCAGTAAACCTTTCATAGATTCCAGGTAATTTTCCTTCCTCTTGTAGATGAAGCAACCAAACATGTATCTCTGCTTCCATCTGAATCTCACTCCCAGATCTATCAGATCCAGCTCCCATTTGCTGTTGGAACGGGCCAAAAGGACCAATTCCAGCCATATAGCTTGCTTCTGCTAGAGTGATTGCAGCTAAGTCTTTCAAGTAGATTTCATCTGCAATATTGAATAGACATCGAACAAAAGCTCTAACCAACCAAGTAACATAATTTGTGATCCAATCTCCCATCATACTCTTTGCCATTTTTTGAGCAAATCTTCCCATAGGCATATTAGTAGTGTAGCTACCAAAATCAAATCTCTTCAATGCAAAAGGTGCAAGAAAGTTCTCTAACTCATTTATATCTGCGTCAGACATGTTTAGAGTATAGCAAGAATTTGTATATATATCTTACTGAATGAATTCTCCAAGGCTCAGTAACTGATTCCTGCTTTACATGGTCTTTCTGGAAATAGATTTTTCTCCAACCATTTTGTAGGAATTTTTTTTATTTCAGACTCAAATATTGAGGTGATTGTTTTGACACCAACTATAAGCTGAGTTAGTTGTCTGATATTTAACTCCAAAACATCAATATCAGCTACTTTTTCATTTTCAACTTTCTGAGCAGAGCACTTTCCTTCTTTTACAGTAAACTTCCAGAAACCATTGTTTTCTTCAATCAATTCATCTTGAAGATTTGCATACAATGTAGCGTCAATCTTGTCTGAAAAACTCAGTTTTTCTAGAGTTACCTTTACATCAAGTATTCTACACATATGTGGCCACATTGAATACTTATGTTCTTCTTTGACAACTTTCAAGTAACTCATCATTTCCTCTTGATAAGGTAATGTAACAAAGATATTACCTATATCACTTTCAAAATTTCTAAGAAAAGCAAATATAGAATGCTTAGTCACTAGATCATTATAAGCTATATCTTGAACTTGTATATTTGTTCCCCATTCATTTGGTTTGGGTTTTTTGAATTTCAAAATAATGTATCCTACTGGATTGTTCTCTCTTTCAAAGATGTAAGGCTTATAACCAGCACTTGAACTTCTAAGAAACCATGCATCTATTTTTCCAATTATTCTCGTATATTTGTTTAAAGCGTTTCTAGCTATTTTATCTAGAATGGGGTAATCATTTTCTCCTGTAGATTCTCGAATTTTGACTCCATCCTCAACTTTGAGAGATTGCTTGATATCAGAAGGTGAAAACTTGTATGAGATGATTTTATCACAACTTTCATATCCAAATTTCTGATAGAATCCATGATCAAATGGCCATAAACTTGTGAGTTCATATCCTTCAGAATATTTCTTCTTTACAAGTTCTGTCATCAACTTTCTGACATATCCTTTTTTTCTGTGTATTGGATCTGTCATAACTCCTGCAATACCAGCACAGCTAAATAATCTATCACGGATGAAGATTTGAAAATCATATGCTCCAGCAGCTGCTAGTAATTTGTTTTCATCAAAGAAGCCAATAAAATCAAATTCCTTATTACCTTTGAGAAACTCTAGATTCTGTTCATAATTCAACATATGAAAAGATATTTCAGCTAATTTAGCTGCTTGTTTGATATCTTCCTCACTTTTGATTTCCTTGAGCATAGAAATATAATTTCAAGAAATTATTTAACTTTTGTTTCTGTTTTGAATTATATCTTGCTAATGGCTTACTTCTCTATTTTCCAGACATAATAAGGTAATTCACAGACTTTTTTGAAACCATACTTTGCTGCTATAGGAGCTGAAGTTGCTTCCATTGCTTGAAGTACTAAATTTTCTATCCCATCCCTTTTAGCTTGATCATACCTTAGTTTTAACATGCCTGAGTAGATTCCTTTACCTCTATATTCTTGTAATGTTGCTGCACCACTCAAACGTGCTATCTTTGTTTCTGGAATATAGAAAATTGCACTATATGCAACAGGTTTATTCTCTTCTTTCTCATAAGCTACATACAAAGAAAATTTATCTGTCTTAAGCCCTTCAAATAATAAACGGTACACTATTCCTGCTCCTTCTGGAAATCCATAGGCTTTTTCTCCCATTCTAAGAACTTCCTCTCGTTTTAATTGGTCAATAGCTTCCTCGTTATTATAGAATTGAAACTCAAATTCATCAGATACAGAGATTTCCAATTGCTCTTCTATTGATCTTGTCATTCCCCAGACAGGAATCTCTATCTGAAATCCAAAATCCTCCAGCTTAGAAGCCAAGTTTTTAGGTAAAGATTGAGGAGAAAGCATCCATCCTATAGAATTTACTCCTTGTTTTGAAAAATAATTCACAACTTCTTCAATAGTTTCTTCTACAGCATTATCGGGGATTCTAGCCATTCCAACCTTATTCAATTCTACTGTAGCTATTGAAGGAGTAATTATACCCTTTACATATCTATGCTCATATACTTCCATAACTCCTTCTACTCCTGAGTACATAAATGGAGAATATTCAATAGCATCAAGTATTCCCTGTTCTTCTTCTAACATGAATTTAAGTAATCGGATTTAGAATTAAAAGTATATCTCCAAAAATTTCATAATCATAAATTAAGTAAAATTTAATAGACAGTTATACAATATTTATATTCGGATTATTCTAGGAGCTTAAGCTTGAATTCTACAGCATTGAGATTAGACGATGAAATCAAAGAAGGAGAATCAAAAGAAGTTAAAAGAATCGCATCTTTAGATTTTCTAAGAGGTATAGCAATTTTCTTCGTTGTTTTCATTCATACTTTTCATCATATGTACGATCATACTTGGCTTCTTGAAGATCAGTCTCAAATTCTAGATTTTCCCATCCCATTTCTCATTATAGCAGGTATACTTGGCTACTTTGCATTGTGGGTAGGATTCTTTATTCTTCTCTCTTCTATTGTTAACTCCTACATTATGACTAAGAAAGCTAGTTCATTAGTTCAGAAACGTAAAATTGTGTCTAAACAGCTCTTAACTGGTTTCGCAACAATCATACTTGGATACATTAGAGAAGCATTCTTTTATTGGGGATATTTTGGTCAAGTAATCAAATCTGGTGATTGGACCAATACTTATCCTCTCAGGAGTTCTTTATTTGAGATGAAACCACTTCAGATTATTGGTTGGTGCTTAGTTATCAATGGAGTTATCCATTACCTCTTGATGTTAAAAGATGGTCATGATAAATACCTTAGAAACTTGATAATCTATGGTAGTTTAGCTGTTATCATTATCACTTCTACTCCCTTCCTCCACAATTCGGTTGGTCAAATGGATTGGATAATACCGGATGTAAATAGCATTCCAGTAACAGCTGAAAATAGAGCATTTACAGGTTGGCCTAATCATCATGTGGCTACTGCTAATGCATCTTTCAAAACTTGGATTCTTGCAATCCTTTCTGCAGAAAATGAACCAGTCTTTCCATTTCTAGCTACATCAATGATCGGTTCAATGATAGGGATTTCTTTGGCAAAACCTAAACCTCCTAAAAGATTTCCACTGAAAGCAGGATTAGCATCAATTTCTATTATTGGACTAGGAGTAATCTTAGCAGTTTCTGGAGTTCGTTTCACTTTTGTTGAAAAACCTCCAGCAATTCCAACTTATTTGATTGACCTAGGAGGAGAGGTAGGATTGGTTACGCTATGTCTTTGGCTTTTTGAATTTAGAGGAAAAGCAACGAAATTTGCAAATAACAGAATAGTTAAGCACTTTCGATTATGGGGGATGGTTTCCTTATCAATCTTCTGTCTAGATCTCTTTGTGTTTGCACCGAGGTCATTTTTGCAATTAATTGCAGGAAGATTCACTTCCTTTAATTTCATGCATGATGATATATTTCAAGGAATAGAAGGATTAGCTTGGGTATTGCTAGTTTCTTTCGTTGTGATTGTGTTTTATGAATTGCTCATATGGCTGTGGAAAAAAGTTAATTTTACTGGATCTTTTGAATGGTTCATGATAAGATTACAGAGTTTAATAACCAGGCAAAAATCGATCAGATTGAATGTTGATCTTATGATGAATAAGGTTCAGTGGATTAATTTTGAATTGATAAAATAATCGAACAAAGTTTTTAAAGAAGTTTGCATGAAAAGCTTTTATGATAACAGTCGATGTTGTTTGGGCAGCTTTCTTAGGTTATCTTCTTGGGTCAATCCCTTTTGCTTTCCTTGTTGTTAAACTATTTCTGAAAGGTTTAGACATTCGAACCATAGGATCTAAAAACGTTGGTGGAAGAAACGTAATTAGGGCTTTCAAAACTGAAGAGAAATCAAATGGATTAGCGTATACAATGGGAATCACAGTTGCAGTCTTAGATATGTTAAAAGGATTCTTCGCAATGTGGTTAGCAGTATATATCTCATATGCGTTCGCAAAAGGTGATCCATGGGTAATATGCTTTGCAGGACCTGCTGCAATTCTTGGACACAATTGGCCAATATGGTTATTGGGACCAGGAGGAAAAGGTGTAGCTTCTACTTTAGGATCAATGATTTTCTTCAATCCTATTTTCTTAGCAGTGTGGTTAGTTCTATACTTCCTTCTAGGTTCAATTATTATGTATAGTGCAATAGCATATATTGTTAGTTTCATAGTAATGGGAGTTATTCTACTCGCTTGGGCATATATACCGTGGTTTGTTTCTCCGATGGAAATGGTTCAGGATCCAAATGCTTTGGGACCTCAGTTTGGTATTATTGCAATGGTAACAATGTTTGCAATAACCTTAGTAGTTCTAACAAGACAGAAAGAGAACTTCATGAAGATAAAAACTGGTGAAGCCAAGAAGATGAAACTATACAAGATTTTCTTCGGAAAAGCAGATGAAGTATTGAAATAACTTTCCCTTCTCTTTTTCTATTTATTATTTTTTCCATGTTTCTGTGAAAAAGAAATAATGAAGAAACTAATTGATTGAATATAGCAGATCTAGAGCTTTTTCAATATCTTCATCAGCAATCGAACAAAAAGCTAGTCTTATTCCATTCAATCCGTTACTCTTATTTTCAAATGGTACTGTGCCTAATCCTTTGTTCAATAATTTGTTGCTTATATCTGTAGCAGAAAGATTATTCTTTAGAAGGAAATAGCTGAAGAAACCAGAATTAAATTCAACTGGATACAATGTTTCATCCTCTATTTCTGAGGCATGCTTTTTGATAATATTATATCTTCTTGAAAGAATTTCGAGAACATTTTTTCTTTCCTGTTGAATTTTGCTTTTCTTGGCTGGATCAGATAGAACATTCACAACTGCTTCTTGGATTCCACGAGGTGAATTTGAAATAGTTGATCTTGTTACTTTTGCCAAAACTTCTCTCATTGTATTCTTGGTTTCTTCTCCCACCTCATTTCCAAATCCTACTGTTAGAGCTCCTAATCTTGCTCCATAGGCACAATATCGTTTTGAAACGCCATCTAATTTAACTGCGATGACATTTTCGTTTAAACCAATTAAATGAGGGAAAATTGAATAGTTTATAGCTCCAGTTTCATAAACAAATCCTTCATAAGCATCATCTGAAATAATAACAACAGGAGTTGAAACATCTGATAGTGTTTCTTGTAGAATATTGACTTGTTGCATAGTAGGACTTATACCTGAT
>JAEOTK010000182.1 GCA_016839875.1 Candidatus Heimdallarchaeota archaeon | reverse complement strand
TTGGTGTAAGATCTTCTTCACTTTTAATTTCACTTAACGACTCATATGATGCTGTATACCTCCAACAAGGATAAGTTCCACTCTTATTATTCGCTCTATTGAAATTCGTCTGTGTAAGAAAACCATCGTCTCCAGCATTCTTTCGTGTAAAAACTAAATCTCCATCTATTCCTGGACTAATGATAACTACATCACCAAAAGCATCTGCAAACAACCACTGGTACCACCAATAACCTGACCAGTCACAGCTCTTAAAGAAATCAATGACTTCACTTACATTAGCATTTAATCTTAAAACATCCTTCATGATCCAGCTTCCAGCAACCGTATAGGTTGGATTTGGGGGAGTATTTACTGGTGTGTCGGGGATGCCTGTTAGGTCGTAACATAACCCTTGATCATTCATTCCACCTTGGATACTGACATATATTTCTTCCCAATACCATCCAACAAAAGCACAGCCATAATTCTCAGAATCAGCACTGTAATAGAACATTCGGCTACTTAAAGGATCGAGCCCAAGAGGATGAGATAACCCTCCATCTTCGCTATTACCAAAGAGTACAGTATCACCAAAAGAAGCAGCAAAGTTAGTGCAAGAAAGATCTCTTTCTGGTAAGCTTACATAAAGGGATTTAACTTGAGAACTACTAGCTAATAATGAGACAAATAATATAAGAATAACTAATAAAGACTGGAATAAATTAGATCTTAACTTTTTCATATAATCACTTTTTACAGTTTATTGAATTTCTCGATATATTCGTTATGGATATTTATATAACTAGTCAAATGAAAATTCTAGAACAATTACTCATAGTTTATTGATTGTAAGAATTCGATTCTTCTTGACTTTATTTTATCCATATCCTCTCCTATCCACATTAAATGACCACCATGTGTCACCAATAGCTCAAAATCTTTTAGATGAGTTTTGAGATATTCAGCATTTAACCATTTTACATCATTATCTTCTTTGCTATAGATTAACAAGGATTTTACATTAATGTTATCAGTTGGTATCTTCTCAATTGATAGTAAAAGCTCTATATCATGATCAAGACCAAGTTTTCTTATACTCATTGGAACTGTTGAATTCAAAAACCCAATTACCCAATTCCTCCTCTCCTTATCTTTTGAAACCAGATTAGTAAATTCCTTAATTTCCTTCTTATTAAGTAAAGTTTCCAGGCTGATTATACTCTTGAATGTCATCTTGAAAGCTAATCTAATAGCAATAACAGAAACCCAGCTTAAGAAATCTTGAATTCTCTCATTCATAAGCAATTTCATCCAAAATGAATCTGGTGCCTCACTTGGCGTTTCGTATACTGTACTAACACCTGCTTCCATCACAAGAGCATGAGTTCTTTCAGGATATTTATTTGCAAAATTAAGTGCAAGAGGACCACCGGCAGACATTCCCATGGCAACAACTTTATCGATTGCTAGCTTGTCCAATAATTCCGCATACTGATCAACTTGCTCCTCATAAGATAAAGGGACAAAAGGTGTTCTTAGATATCCAGGTCTTGAAACTGCGAGTAATGAATATCCTTCCTCAACTATGCCTTCAAGTAAGATCGCTTGGTCAATTCCTCCAGGCCCTCCATGCATAAAAAACAACACTGGTCCCTCTCCAGTTAGTTTGTAATGTATTTTCCCCTTAGTTGTCTCTATTACTTCTCCATCCTCCATTACTCTACTTGCAGATCTTTTCCACCAGATATAACTAATACTCAGAAGAATAATCAAAACAACTATAACAATTAATACAATTACTATTATATGCATAGATATGTCTTCTACTACGTATGTATTAAGTTTTACAGAAGATGACGATGCACTAGGAAATCATTCTAATCGCTTGCATGTAGTGCAACTTGTTCTTTCTTTCTGTTTTGGCTAAAACTTGTGGATTGATTAGATTTAGAATGTTTGAGATTTTTAGGTTTAGGTTTGAAATATAATCTCTGAATAGGTTTTTTGATTAACTTTTCAATCTCACGAAGGGTTTTCATTTGGTCTTCAACAACAAGTGAAATTGCTCTTCCTGCACCTTCCATTCGTGAGGTTCTTCCTATTCTATGAACATAGATTTCTGGTCCTTCCCTTGGTAAATCAAAATTGAAAATATGAGT
>JAEOTK010000029.1 GCA_016839875.1 Candidatus Heimdallarchaeota archaeon | reverse complement strand
TTAACAAAAGCTACATGACCAAAAGTTTCACCTTCAACATGTGCCCAAACCGAATCTGATACTTTTTCAAATTTAACCATACTAATCACAGATAATTCATTAAAGAATTTATATAGATTTGGAAGAGGAATGAGAATATCAAGATTACCCTTCTTTTTCTTTTCGCTTCTTTGAAAGAATTACATCAGCTACAATTAGAGTGGCGATTACTACAGGGACAGTTATACCTACAGAGAGGTATAATGACCGGTAATTGATAGGACTTCTAACAAAGAAACCTGAGAATATTATTGCATATGTACTGAAGCCAATAGCTAAAATGTAAAGAATTCTAACAAACATTGTAATTGCAAAATCATCTTTCTTCTTTGTCAACTGCATAAAACCAAAGCCCAAAATTGCAATAATTAGAAAACCACAGCCTATAGAAATAATACCAGCTGAAAGGAGAGGTGTGTCTGTAAAGAATAGGGATACTATAAAAGCTAAAACTCCAACCAGTACCATTCCAACTGATACATAGAAATATAGCTTTAATTCTTCAGCAACGTGTATAGAAGTCATTAATTTTTATGATTATGTCATTCCTTTTAAATTCTTTTAGATTTTCTGAGTAATCAAATTCACTAAAAGAGAAATTCTATTTGCTTGCTTCTAACTGATAAACCAACCATGTAAAAGCTTCAACAACACCCTTACCTGTTAATGCACTACAATCAAAAACTGCGAAAGTTCTATCAACCATATCCAAATGTAAATTTAATAATTGAATCATCATTGGCGCTTGAATCGCTGCAGGAAGGTCTTGTTTATTTGCGAGGATTAGTGCAGGGACTTTCTCTAATAGAGCATTGTTAACTACATGTACTCTTAGAATGTCTCGAGCTTCAGGTAGACGTTCAATATCTGCTGCATCTAGTACAAATATGACAGCACTACAGCCTGGATAGTGGATATCCCATAAGAATCTAAATTGTTGTTGACCTGCCACATCTACAGTAGTGATATCCCAACCTTCAAAATTGATCGTGTCAATGTTCTGTCCAATTGTGGGAGTTAATCCTGCTTGAAAAGAGCCAGTGTTAACAAATTTTGTCAAAGTGGTTTTGCCAGCTGCATCGAGTCCCAAAATTAAGATTTTAGCTTTCTTCTCCGCTCGAAGTTTTCTTATTAGCCACCGGGAGAAATTAGACATAAAGCTCATTTGGGTACTCCATTAACTCGCATTTCTTTTGTAGGATGAACCTTTCTTAAATGGTTTATATACTTTAACCTATTCGCGTCTTTTAAGAATAGTGATATTCTGATTCATATATTCATGCATCAATAATTTGCGTTAATAAAAGAACCATAACCTTTCTCAACAAGGAATTGTCCATCCTGATAAACAGTTTCTCCTCTAATAATAGTCTTCTCTATTCCTCCTTGGAGTTTCCAACCATCGAAAATAGTGATTTTTTGTTTAGTCATCATGTCTTCATTTTTCAAAGTATACTCTTTCTTCATATCAACAATTATTAAATCTGCATCTGAATTAAGTGAGATGGTTCCTTTTTTTGGAAATATTCCGAATCTTTTTGCAGGATTTGATGAAGTTACTTCTACATATTTTTGAAATGAGAGTTTTTTCTTATTAACAGCATCTAGCATTAATGGGAGCATTGTTTCCAATCCAGGAGCACCAGAACCCACAGCAAATATTCCATCCTTTTTGCCATAAGTATCTTTTTCCTCATGACTGTATGGTGAATGATCTGAAGCTATCATATCTATAGTTCCTTCATTCAAAGCTATCCAAGCAGCTTCCATGTGTTCTTTTGACCTTATTGGAGGATCAGATTTTGCCCACGCGTCTAGTTTTTCAGCATCATCAGATGTTAAGAACAAATGGTGTGGAGTTATCTCACAAGTAACATTCCAGCCTTTCTGTTTAGCGGTTTTTATAAAAGTGAAAGCATTCTTTGAGCTCATATGAACTAGATTCAATTTAGCTTTAGCTTGATTCGCGAGTATCATAGCTCTTACGCATGCTTCATCTTCAGCAATTGCTGGTCTAGACTTGGTATGTGCTTTGAAATCAACCTTACCCTTTGAAATAAAACTGTTAATTGATTCTTTAATTATGGCATCATTTTCTGCATGGATACAGCTAACAGAATCAACTTCTGCTATCTTTGAAAAGATCTTTAATAGAAAAGAATCATCCTTTGCTGATAGATCTTGAAGCTCATACATCTCTTCAGGAGCATCTAACATGAAGGTTTTGAAAGCAATAGCTCCTCTAGCGACTAATTCTTCTATCGTGTTGATATTATTATACCCTGCGGAACCAATAAGTCCAAAATCAACTAAGCTTTTTTCTTTCATTGCTGCTAACTGCATATCGAAAGATTCTATTGCTGTTTTACCTTTGATTCCCATCGGCATCTCAAAGATAGTTGTTATCCCTCCAGAAGATGCTGCTTGTGTTCCAGTGTAGAAATCTTCTCTGTAAGAGAATTCTAAATCTAAAATATGTGTATGTACATCTATTCCTCCTGGAAGTATGAATCTGTTTG
>JAEOTK010000181.1 GCA_016839875.1 Candidatus Heimdallarchaeota archaeon | reverse complement strand
ATTTTACCCACTTAACATATTGTATCATGTGATATGAACATCTGTATGTTGCTTTTTTCATACTCAAGTAAGACCTTTATTTGATAATCTGTTACAGGATTCTTTTCCTTCATTCAATCACCTTTTTACCCAAATCTGTAATGTAAACTTGATAGTTTCTTCCCCACTTTTCTCTTGTAATCAAATCTTGTTTTTCAAGTGAAATAAGATTTCTAGAAACCTTAGCTTTAGTGTAACCTGTTTGATCACAGAGATCTTTTTGAGATATTTTTCCATTATTCTTCAGAATGAGTTTTAGAAGTAATTTCTCTGAATCAGACAAGAAAATTTTTCCTATTTCTTTGATAACCTTCTTTCCTTTTCTTTTCATAAACCAAGTAGTTCCTCCAATGCCACAAGTTAGACCAAGAATAGGACCTATAATAAATATCCAAATAGAGCTTTTAGTTGGAGGTTTGAATATTACTTGAATGAAATCTTGTGTAGAGGAAGAAACATTATTAAAATTCCAATTAATATCAACAAATCCCTCTTGAGATATCTCAGGTCGTTCTGTAAAAGGAAGGATGGAATCAGGTTCTGTGCTAATTTCACTATTCTTTGATAATCTAACTGTAATATATTTCTGTGTGGTGAAGTAGGTGTTAAAGTATCCGAAATAGAATCGTTGAAATTTATTATTTTGCAATATTGGACTTTTTTCAAGATTATATTTCAATCTTAAATCTCTGGTTTCGTTGATTTCAATTTGATTAAGAAATTCTATTGATACTGAATTTGGAGCAGTTGTTTCATTGTAAGAAAAAAGAGCTTGATTTTCTTCTTTTATAATCAAATTAGCATAGGTTTCATTGAAAAACATGGTAATTGATTCAAGTGTAGTATTTTGATGATTTGACAGAGTAATTCTTTCAATTACAGAGATATTTTGTGGATCAGTCAAGTCAATGAAAATATTGTGATAAGATATCACTATGGAAGTCTGAGATTGGCTCAAATTAATCTTTCTTAATATTTGGCAATTAATAGAACTACAATAGAATGAACTAGGAACCAATAATACACATATCGAAATCAGTATCATAATGGATTTAGTAACTTTTTTTTGCAATATTGAATCTATATCAAGAATACATAAAAAAGTGTTTCCTACTACAGTGTTCACCAAAACATGTAGGTTTTTTTTACTAATATGTAACTGGTTGAGACTTTTTTGAGACGATTTATTAAAAAAAGAAAAAATGAGATATTTAATCCTTTCTTTTGATTTTTCTTCGTATAGAGGTAGCTACAGACAATAACGATACTATTGGTAGAAAGTACAGATTGGTTTCACATGTTTTTTCTTGCAGTAATTTGTGAGCTAGATCAAAGATATCTCCATATAAATCATCAGCACCAATCTGTTGATTAATAAGGAAAGCAACTCCCAAAGATTTCCTAATATACATTCTAGCGAAGAAACCATTCCATGGTCCTCCTCCATGACCTTTGTAAAATTTCTCATTGAATTGTACATCTGTTCGCCATCC
The DNA here is from genome assembly GCA_016839875.1 of Candidatus Heimdallarchaeota archaeon. Next base: position 4,305 of record JAEOTK010000181.1, on the reverse strand, counting down.
TAAGCCCCATCCAGAGTTACTGATTTCTTTATGCATCAATTCTACTGATGTTGCGTTAAGAATTTGTATACCATTATATTCACCTTGGTTTAGATGAACTAGCATGAATTTTGACATATCCTCAACTGTGGAGAAGTATGCCCCTCCTCCAGGATTAATGGAGCTATTAAAATAAGAAACAATTTCATTTACTCCAGAACTTCCATTCCACTTATAACCTAATGCTAGTTCATCAGGGAAATAATCTTCAAAAGAGTATTTTGTTTTCGACATCCCAAGTGGTGTCAATATGTTATCTTCAATATAATCAAAGTATTTTATACCTGTAATATTACAAATAATCGTTGTAAGAATATCAAAACCCGGATCAGAATAAGCATCTCTAGTTCCAGGTTCCCAATCATACCAATTATTCTCAGAATAGATTGAACCATTTTCATGAAAGAACTCATAAGTGATTTGAGGAAAAGTGTAAGTTCCATTACCAAGAAATGGGAAATATGTATCCATACATTCATAGCTAATTGCTCCTGAACGATGAGAAAGTAGATGTTTAATAGTAATTGGAACAGAAGGATAATGGGGATTTCTAAGCTCATAAGGTAAATAATCGCTAATGTCGTCATCCAAACCTAATAATCCTTGTTCATGTAGCTGTAGAATAGCTACACCAGTGAACATTTTACAAGCAGAAGCCATCCAATAAGCAATATCAGTCTCATTTTCAGTTCCAAAACCTTTAGCGTAGAAAATTTCAGAACCATTTAGAACACTAAAAGCTAAGGAATCAATATGTTTTTGTTCCATATAATCGTACAGCATTTCTTCAAAAGATTCCCCATACAAATCGGAAGGAATCCAAATATCATCACAAGCAGAGGTTAAATAAGGGATTAAGATCAAAGAAACCAAAAATATTAGAGATATAATTTTTACTGGTTTTTTCATTTTATCACCATAATTTGTTAATTGTTTTACTTTAGCTTTTAAGTAAATAATAACTAGCAAGAGACTATTTTGAAACAGAAATGAAATCAAAAAGAGAAGAAGAGGTTACTTGACTCTTCTTCTGAAAATTGCAATTATTATTACTGAAATGAAAATTGGAAAGAATGTTGTTTTATCTGCATTTAGATCTATTTCGAAAGAATCTTCAATTGTTGGTGAACTGATGACATCCCCATTATATGCAAATGTTGTAAGTGTTATTTTATCATTTGTAACAGAAACATTCACGTAATGATATTTATCGAAATAAACATCGCCTTCAATAGCTTGACCAGTTTTTTCTGGATCGTATAAAGGTGCTCCTGCTCCTCCAGTAACAACGGTTGTAATATCGTTTCTTGTAGTTCTGTAATAATAATGATCATGTCCATTAAAAACTAAATCCACATCATATTCGATAAAGATAGGTTCTAATACTTCTCTTATTGCTTCAGCATTTTCTACTCTATATGTACTTCGTATTGAATACATTGGTCTATGGAATAAAGCAATTGTGAAGTTTTTGTTATTGTTTGCCAAATCATCTATTATCCAGTTTTCTTGTTCTGTTGTAATATCAAAGAAATAATCATCATCATCCCAATCCTCTTCAGTATTGATAACTATGAAATGGATTTGATTAAAATCAAAACTGTAGTATCTTTCATTTCCAGGGAGTTCTACATTTGCCATATATGTTGAACAATTTTCTTGTATTGGTCCATAAGAACCATCAGGCAATCTATATGTATATCTTTCATGGTTACCAACAGCATAATAAAATTGAACATCGTTTTCAACTGCTGAATCTATATCCTCATAATAACGATCCCATTCTGATTGCTCTCCTCCACTTAAAACCATATCACCGGAGTGCAGTATGAACTCCATATTGGGATTGTTTTCTACTACATCATCCATAACTGCTTCTCGAATGGGATTTGATTCATTTTCATACCAATTTCTTGAATCACCAAGAGCGATAAAATACCAAGGATCTATTTCTTCATCTTGAGCTTCAACACTAAACGCTTCAGATTGTATAAAGGATAAAAATGATAATGTTAAAAGTATTAAAAACGTGTAACTAGTAATTTTTTTTCTCATTGTGAAATTCCTTTTTTTTGTTATTAAGAATATTACTGTAATTACACAAAGATTGTGTTATAATAATTATTCAATAGAAAAAAAGAGATAAAAAGAGAGGTTATTACGCTCTCTTTCTTTTCCTTACCAGAACTACAAACGCAACAATTGGTATTGCAAATAATGCAACCCAAGAAAGATTAACACCACTTGCATCATCTATTCCAACAACTGGATCATGTACAAGCTTGTTTTCATCACCATAGTTAGGATATACTAAGAATAAGTTGATGAATTCCTTTGCAAATTGCATACCTTTACCAAAATCTTCATCAAAACCGTAACTTGCTGCAGTTGCAATACATTGTACAGTATCTATATAAGTACCATTTTCGTCAAAGACATCAGCTTCGGGAGTCCAAGCGAAATAAGCTCTTCGATCATCATCATCCATATATTCGATTCCGTATCTATCAGGTTCAGTTGTACGATTTGTTCTGTCTGATTCAGTCTCATTTATTCTATATCCTTCTTCTGGAGCATTGACTCTTTCTCCATTTCTTACTCTATGTTTGTATTGCAATTCATGGATCTTTACATGCAAAGCTAATCCTGTTGCTTCAGGGGAGAATACCCAACCATCTACAATAATATCAAATTTAACTTCAGATAGTGCTTTAGCTTCATATGTAACAACGGTATCATCTAGAGTTTCAGTAACTATAGTATCTTCAAGATAAATATGATAAACAAATGTGATTGTAGCACCATCTGCTAGAGCTGATGATGTTTGAGTAGCTATCAAATGATTAGGATCTCCTGTATCTTCATCAATATCTAATGTCCATTCAACCGCACTTGAAGCGAAATTATATATTTTTCCTCCAAGTTCTTGTCTGTTATCTAATACTAGGTCATCACCAAATATTTCAGCTAAGTAATAGAAGCCTACATGAAAGAGTGGAGCTTGCTTTCTTTTCTGTGTCGCTTGTGTTGACCAGAAAAATATATCAGGCTTGCCTGCTTCTAATTTTACTTTTATATCTGGTGTCTCAATGAAAACTGATCCTTCTCTATTTTCTATTTTCCCTTCAGGTTGAGCTAATGTTGGGGGGATTGAAGATAGAACGAAAAGTGCAATCAGTCCGACTATGAAAAACTTATGAATTGTTTTCAATTTATCACCAGATTATCATAGTATTGGGTTATTAATGAATAATCGGTTTTGGCTAAGTTTGAGACGTGTTGGCAACGGTTGGCAACGATTTGAAAAGTAGATATTTATGGTGAGATTTCAGATATTTTTTTTCCTCATTTTATTCAATTACAGTACGTCCATCATCAGTCAAATAAACTACGTATGTTCTGCCCCATTTTTCTCTTCTAATTAATCCTCTCATTTCAAGAGGTACTAGATTTCGCGAAACTTTTGATTTTGAAAATCCTGTTGTGTCGCATAAATCTCTTTGGGATATCTTTCCTTCTTTCTCGTAGACTATCTTTATGAGAGCTTTCTGTGTATCTGTAAGCAGAGTTCGTCCTAGTTTTTTCATAGCTTTCTTTTCTCTATATCTAATCAACCATGAAGTTCCACTTATTCCTAGAAATATACCTGTAAATATACCCATCAAGAATACATTGAAAGAAGATTTAAAGAAAGGATCATCAGATTCTGGGATTATGGGTTCATCGAATCTTAATAAGAAAAACGGTTCTGATGTTCGACTTATATTATTGAAAATCCACGAAATTACAATTCTATTCTTTATCAGAATTTGAGTTGCATTCAATGGATAATAAGGAGATATACTTTCACTTTCGTGAATGAAACTTAGTTCAGGTAATATCATTGACATTGTATATTTACGTGTAAAATGCGAGATTGTAGAATAAAATTCAAATGAATAAAATGAGGAGTCACTTTCGGTTAGTATCAAGCCGGTATCAAGGTTGTAACTCACACTAAAAATAGATGTATCATTTTGTTCTAATGGAGTTCTAAAGTAAACAGAAACATAGTTCGTTACATTGGAGGTAGGAATCCAATCATAATCCAATACTCCTTCAACATCCGCTGCAACTAAAGTATTCAATGAATGGTTAAACCATAAATCAATAGTTGATGCGATTGTTGTATTTAAATTCTGAATGGAGAAAGTCTCAGTTACAATTAATGATTGTGGGGAATAAATATCAATTTCAGTTTGATGAGATCTTATCAATAACCCATCT
>JAEOTK010000180.1 GCA_016839875.1 Candidatus Heimdallarchaeota archaeon | reverse complement strand
ATCTGAAAGACATTGACTTAAGCTCTTTAAGAAGTAATCAAGCAAGCCCTATTTTCCTAAAAAAAATAGATTTATCAAATAATTCTATTGAGAAACTTGAATTAGATTATTTTGTAAAATGTGTAAATTTACAAGAACTCAATCTAAAAGACAATAATATAATAGAATTGGATTTAAGTCCACTGAGATATTGTAAGAATTTAGAAAATATACAAATTGATAGTGAAGTTAATTTTGAATGGCGAAGCACAAATTTGGATGAAAAATCACTCTCTAAGGGATTGAAGAAGTATGTTAAAGAAATCAAGTATGCTTGGGAAGAATTTCAAAAAGAAGTTGAGAATTCTAGGAAAATAGAACCCAAAATTGAGGAGAGATTGAGAAGATCAATATGGTTAGAGAATATGGAGAAGAAAAAGAAGTTTGAATGGACAAAAATTAAATCTTTCTCTATACCAATTTACAATGAAGTAAGAAAATGCTACATCTATGAGTGTTATAGAGGAGCAATTTGTATTTCTTTTTCATTGATGGAGACTTTTTTGACTAATGAATTGCCCTTTGAGATTTTTTTACAAGAAAAGGGATTACTCAAGAAGAATGATAAATCTCAAGTTGATCCAATAAAGTTGAAACTCTCAAAACTAGCAAAGATTGCAAAGAAACATAATTTTATCTCTCCTGATTTATATGAACGTATACATTTCTATTTGCCTGTTAGACACAATATTGTGCACTATCCAGATACTCAAGGTATACTAGGCTTTAAGAGAACTTCGATTCGTGGAACTGGAACAAGATCAAGAGGAGTGGGTTTTGAAAGCCCTGACAGAATCCCCATGTCACCACCAACACTTCAAGAAGCAGCTGAAAGAGGTATTCTACTATTTCTTGATTTAATGAATGAATTAAAATCTTGAGAATTGCAAAATACTTCAAATTGAGATTTTATTTTCAATATGAAAAACTTTAATCAATATTTCTTTCATTTCAAATTTTGAAAGAGAAAAAAAGTGTGGAACTTTGTTCCTTGGAAGATTAGAAGTAAAACTTATGATTTATTTCTTCTTACTTCTTGTATTCTTCGCTGCAGCACTTTGTGCTGATTTTTTAAACTTTACATTCTGACCGGTTCGATCAGAATGACTTTGAATTCGACTCGCAGCTTTTCGAGTCATTTTTGATTTTTTTGTCATTTTTTTCACATTAAATACGATGGTTAAATTCCATCACTTTATATTTATATAAAGAAACTATTTAAAAGTATTCAAATCAAATTACTCTGTGATTATTTTTTGTAATTGTTGAGCAATTTTTTGCCCTTTTACTGTTAAAGAAATAATACGTAAAGATCTTTCTGTCCATTGTTGATTCAAAACTAATTCTGCTTCTTCTAATTTCTTCAAAGCTGTATAGATTGCTGTTTGTCCTCCCTTTATTTTCCCAGAACGTAGAATTGAGGTAACATTATCTTTCTCTTTAGTGAGAAGATAAAGCAAGATCTGTATAGCTGTTTTCTGTTCTAAAGCTTGAATAATTTCTGACACAAGTATGTATTTAAACTGATAGCAAATAAGTTTTATTTAGTTATATGAAACCGTTAAGGGTTATATGTATCAGAAACACTTAAATATTTTTCATTTTCTAGTGGATTTTGATGGTTCTACAGGAAGAGAGTAAACACAAAGAGGAATTTTCGCAATTGTTAGACAATCGTTGGGAGCAATTAATGGAGTTCTTGATAGTTCTAAGAGATATTCAAAATACAAATCAACAAGTGAAAAATTCAATTATCTCAAGAGTTCGTGAACTTCTCCAATTTCTTGGAGGTTCTTTAGAATTACAGAATCTATCTTCAAAGGAAATTACAAGAATCATCAAGATTGTTGAAGAGAATCAATTACAGGAGAACTGGTCTCAAGTGGAATTTCTGATGGGAGAAATCTATACCAAACTACAGGAGTTATAGCAGATGAGAAACTGTAAGCGATTTGATTCTGTTCAAGGAAACTCTTTTTCGAAACCTTTCCAGAGGAGCTTAAACTGCAAAAAAACTGCAATTTTCCTCGACAGTTATTTAAAAACCGAGAGTAGAGCACCATGGTTGACTACTCTTCAACCTGCCCTGAAGAGATGGCTAACTTCAGTAAGAAGAGGTAAGAGAATGGACAAAGAGCGGTCTGTTCGTGCAACAGAATCATGCTTACATAGGTTTGGGTTAATCACTCCCGTGGAAGAGAGATGTATGGAATGCATCCTAATAGATCAGAGAGGACACAAGAAGAGCACACACCAGAATAGGGAAGAGTGTCTTCTCGATCTATTCTCTCTAACTTTACGCTTACACAGTTCAGGAATCATATCCACTGTGGAAGAACAACGGATGTTCTACATCCAACACACTCTAAAGAAGGAGAAAAGAGGAAGAACAAACAAGAGAGATAATAATCAAAGGATAAGGCTTCCTCTCTCTTATTTCTTAGATGCTGTTTCTTTTACAGAAAAATCAAACTCTTATCAAAGGGAAGGAATTCATCAAGAAGAAATCTGGCACCAAAGTGAGAAATAATGTTAAGTAAGAAAATAATAAGTTATAGTTTTGTTTTTGTTTTTGTTTGTAGCTGTTTAACAACTGTTGGGATCATGGGAATTGAACCTTTTCCAACCATATCCAATATCCATCACACACCCATCAATCCAAAATCAACAGATTATGTAACTATTCTAGCAGATATTTCACATAATGAATCTCTAAGCTATGTTACAATGAATTATCTTGGAGAAGAGGATAATGACTGGTCAATTGTCAACATGAAGAACTATTTTGGTTCAACATGGTATGCACATGTTCCCCCGCAAGATGATAATTCTACAGTCATCTACAAGATAGTTGCTACCACAATTAACGATTACACTGAT
>JAEOTK010000179.1 GCA_016839875.1 Candidatus Heimdallarchaeota archaeon | reverse complement strand
ATACCTTTTGGATTGCCTGTTTTTGTATAGGTTATTTCAGTAGTTCTTATTCCCTCAAACACCTCATAGGGTGTTCCGAATGCATTAATCAAAGCTTTAGCTTTCTTAGGTCCAGTGTCGATTAAACCTTCTAATGCAAAAGCTCTCCTGTCTTCTATAGACATTCCTTTAGGAGCTCTTCTTGACATAACTGGTTTAATGTCTTCTATTTGTTCCCTATATGCTATTCTTTCGATAGCAATGAGTGTATCCTCTATGTCTCTTGTAGGAATCACAGCGACACCCATTTTATAAGCTACATAAGCTAGTGAACCATATATTGAAGAAAGATTCATTCCTGTAGTTTCAAAAACAAGCTCATTTAAGGATTCTAAAATTAAAATCGTATTAGGATAAGTATCCAACATTTTAACTAGTTGTGGAAATAGTCTACCATCAATAATAGATGAAATATAATCTGATCCTGTCTTCCTTTCTATTGCAACATCTTCAGAAACAATAACATCCCCCACCTTCAGTTGTTTAATCTCAACATCAAACTTCTCTTTCTTCTTTTCAAGTAAACGTATTAATTTGGTTTCCCTATGATCGACTATCAATTTGAGTAACTGATTCTTGTTCATCTCTAGCAACTTCAACCAATAAGTGATTTGCAATCCTTTTATATCCTCCTACAAAAGTAGGGAAAATTATAGAACAATAGAATTAGCTTATTCTAAATCGATACCTAGTTTCTCAGCTAACTGAAAATTTGACGGCTCAACTAGAATGGATTCATCATCAAAAACAATAGTTGGAACTTTGGCTTTTCCATCATTAAGCTTCATCGTTATTTCTCTAGCTTCCTTATCTCCATCTATGTCTATCCAAGTATAGGGGATATTCTTTTTATCCAAAAACTTCTTAGAGCGTTTACAGTCCCCGCACCATTCTGTTCCATACATGACCTTTATAGTTGCCATCTTGTTCTTGGAAAAACTAGCATATATTTAAATTCTGTGCAAAGTCAAATAGCGGTCTAGATAGCATTATCCTTTCTTGTTGCACCACTATTTTACAGAGGAAATACAGAAACTGTGCTTGCAATGATAAATAATAATGCAACGGTTGTTTTTATGATAGGACATATTTTCATTGGTATAATTGCTGTTCTTGCGCCAGTAAACAAGGATAAAACTGACATGACAAGAAGTATAACTGCAGAACTCAAGTAAACTATTATAGGAACAATGCTTGTTATACCTCCAAAAGATGTCACAATTATTACAAGAACACCAATGAAGATGAAAGAAATGCCTTCTGCTATCCATTCCATTGTAATTATTCTTTTATTATCGTCTGAAATTTCTCCAAAATCGTTCACTATCGATTTTGTAGGCATAATATGAGCAATTCCCCAAACAGTAAGCAGAGCTGCACCAATATAGAGCAATATTTCATTAAACATAGTGTTAAAATCTAACAACTATAATAATAATTTTTCGGAAAGAGAAAGAGGTTTTGTGGTTAGATGTAAATTCTATTATGTGACCAAGTGAACAGTTTAAATAAGGATAACTTCCAACGCTTCATGAAAATTAGAAGACGAATCCTTCGAGTGTGTCAAATGTCGCAAAATGTTATTATTGCAGAGAAAATTGATAAGATTCCTTTTGAAGAAATTAGATCTGTCAAGGGTGAAATGATTATTTCTGAATCATATCCTAGCTATCTAGTTGATGAATCGAAAATCAGCGGTGGTCATGCAGAATGGCTTTTCTTTCCAAATAATGAGAATGAAATTGCTGCCATTACTCAAAAAGTCAGAGAAGAAGAGACAATGATAACTGTTTCAGCTGCCAGGACCGGTATTGTAGGTAGTGCGGTTCCGTTTGGAGGAGCAGTTCTTTCTTTAGAAAGGATGGATAAGATCCTAGGTTTAGGATATGATGATGAATCTGAAAAATGGTTTGTTCGTGTTCAACCAAGTATTGCATTAAATGAAATTAATGATATAGTTAAATTAAAAAAATTCGATGATAATCAGAGTATTCCTCCTGAAAAAAACTGGGTAGAGAAATTTAGAACTGAACCAACACATTACTATCCTGTGGATCCTACTGAAATGACAGCATCTATAGGAGGGACAATTGCTGCTAATGCCTCTGGTGCTCGATCTTTCAAATATGGTCCAACAAGAGCGTGGATCAGGCGTTTACGAGTTATTCTTGGGTCTGGAGATGCTTTAGATATAAAGAGAGGAGACTACAAGGCAGTTGATGGTACTTTTATAATCAAAACCAATGGAGAAGAGTTAGTAATTAGAATACCAGATTATGATATGCCCCGAGCAAAAAATGCTGCAGGACTTTATACAGAAGAAAATATGGACCTCATCGATCTCTTCATTGGCTCAGAAGGAATTTTTGGTGTAATTACTGAAATTGACATTTGGTTAACAAAATATACAAATCAAATATCCAATGTTGCATTTTTTGAGAGTGAATCAGATTCTATTGAATTTGTTCAAAAATTACGAAGTCATGATGATTTTAAACCTGATTTCATTGAGTTCTTTGATGACAATGCTTTAACACTTGTAAGAGATAAACAGAAGGAAGATCCAAAATTTGTTAATATGCCTATAATTGCGGACAACATTAAAGCTGCAATATCCTTTGATCTACCCTATTCTGAAGAAAGCTTAGAGAAATTCATTACAATAATAGGAAAAATGCTTGAAGAAAGCAACTCAAGTTTAGAAAATACTTGGAGTGCATATGAGGAACGAGAGATAGATCGTTTTAAACACTTTAGGCATGCAGTTCCAGAAATTGTAAACAACATAATTGCTGAACGTAAAAAGAAATACCCCTCAATACACAAACTTGGAACAGATATGTCTGTTGTAGACGAATATCTAAAGGAAATAATGAACTACTACCATGAGACGCTTCAAGAAGAAGGTTTGGAGTATGTTCAGTGGGGGCATATTGGAAGCAATCACGTTCATGTAAATATTCTCCCAAGAAATTTGGAAGATCTCGAAAAAGGTAAAAAAATCTACAAAAAATTCGCTGAGAAAGCAGTGTCTTTTGGTGGTTCTGTTTCAGCTGAACACGGAATTGGTAAGATAAAGCAAGAATATCTGACAATAATGTATGGTGAAGAAGGAATCAATCAAATGAGAGTAGTTAAAATGAGTATTGATCCAGATTGTGTTTTCAATTGTGGAAATATTTTTGGAAGGGGGACTTTAAAATGAAAATTGTAATTCTTGTTAAACAAGTTCCAGAAGCAGATAAGGTAGCTGTTGATCCTGAAACAGGAACACTAATTCGTGAGGGAGTAGCTTCCATTCTTAATCCTTATTGTGAATATGCTCTTGATCAAGCTGTAAAGCTTAAGCATACTTACACAGAAAGAGAGATTGAAGTAATTGCGATTAGTATGGGACCTCCTCAAGCTAAAGCAGCTCTACTTCGATGCTTAGAATTAGGAGCAGACAAGGCTTATCTTCTATCTGATCGAAAATTTGCAGGTTCAGATGTATGGGCAACATCAACTGCATTGAAGGAAGGTGTAGCAAAATTAGTTCCTGATTTTGATTTAATAATAACAGGCAAACAAGCTATTGATGGAGATACAGCTCAAGTTCCCGCAGAAACAGCTGAACAACTTGGAATACCTCAGATCACCTATGGTGTCGATGTTAAACTCGAAAACAAACGTATAGAAGTGAAAAGAGAAACAGAGACAGGATATCAGATTTTGTCTACAAGATTACCTGCTCTTGTAACAATGAGTAAGGGATCTAATATTAGAAGAATACCCTCAATGAAACAAGTATTAGAGGCTAGAAATAAACCTCTTGAAACTGCAACTGCAGATGACTTGGGAGTTGATGATAGCAGAGTAGGACTCAATGCATCTCCTACACAGGTAGATAAGGTTTTTGCACCCCCAGTTAAATCTGGAGGAACAGTAGTTGATGGAAAAGATCCAAAACTAGCAGCGAAAAAACTGTTGGAATATTTGATTGAAAATAATTATTTGAGGGGATGAAAAAATGTTAAAAGTAGATATTGACGCTTGTACTGGTTGCAAAGTTTGCGAAAAAGTTTGTCCTTTTGGTGCGATAATCGTCGAACCTGATACAAAGAAAGCCAAAGTTTTAGATAATTGTACTCTGTGTGGAACTTGTGTAAATGCTTGTAGTTTCAATGCTTTAAGTATTGAAAGAAAAGCAGTTTCAGAAGAAGAATTAGCATTGTACAAAGACGTCTTTGTTTGGGGAGAATGGGAGAAAAAAGACGAAAAAATTATGATAAAGAATGTTGCTCTTGAGCTTCTAGGAAAAGGTAGAGAACTTGCAGATAAACTCGGTGAATCTTTAGCAATTCTACTTCTTGGAAAAGATGTAGAACATCTTGTCGAAGAACTATTTCATCATGGAGCAGATAAAGTCTATCTTTGTGAGCATGATCTTCTAGAAAATTACTCTACAGATGGTTATGCAACTGTTATTTCTAGTGTAATAGCAGCTGAAAAACCTTCTATCGTACTGTATGGTGCAACACCAAATGGAAGAGATTTGGCTCCAAGAATAGCTGGTCGACTCGCATTAGGTTTAACAGCTGATTGTACAGGGTTGGATATTAATGAAGCAAGGCAACTTGTTCAAACCAGACCTGCTTTTGGTGGAAATATCATGGCTTCTATTTTATCACCTTACACAAGACCTCAGATGTCGTCTGTCAGACCAAATGTTTTTGCCAAACCAGACCTAGACACAACCCGCACAGGTACAATTGAGAAGGTTGATGTAAACTTAAGACCTATGAGTATCAGAACAAAAATCGTTGAAGAGATAATATCTCAAGATGAAGGGATAAATATAGAAGAAGCTCAAATGCTTGTTTCTGCAGGAAGAGGAATTGGAACAAAAGAAAATTTGGCTTTAGTTTACGAGATGGCTGAAGAGCTAAACGCTACAGTTTCAGGATCAAGAGCCTTAGTAGATTTAGGTTGGATTCCACATCCACAACAAGTAGGTCAGTCTGGAAAAACAGTAGCTCCAACTCTTTATTTTGCTTTAGGAATTTCAGGTGCAATTCAACATCTTGTTGGTATGACTTCATCTGATACAGTTATTGCATTAAATAAGGATCCAGAAGCCCCCATTTTCAAAGTTGCTGATTTTGGAATCGTAGGAGACATTTTCGAGGTAGTACCTGAATTTATCAAACTGCTTAAGGCAAGAAAAAGCGAATAAAATGGGAGTAAATATTCTCTTTTTTCTTTACTTTAATTTCTTGAAATAAGAACTTCTAATGCCCTGAAGTAAGAATTTACAAAGGTTTATATCTCTTAAACGCATTGTTGTTAATTAATTCATTCTCACTTTGTGAGTAGAAAAGAATAGAAAAAAAAAGGTGAAAAAATGAAACATAAAAAAACATACTTGATTCTCGTCATGCTAGTTTTAATGGGTTTTTCCACAGGTAAATTTGTTAAAGGTCAAGAGTACAATTATTACAGTACTTTAATTACTGATGCTAGTTATGAATGGCAAGTTACAAAATTAAATGTTGTAGGATCAATAAGTACATCATTCCTTCTTCTTAATGACACTACATTAGAAGTTGGAGATAACTTTACAATCAAAATCACAGATAATGTTGATACATTAGCCAATGGTACTGATAGTGATATAGAAGATATTTCAAAAGAATGGGCTGAATTTTATTTAAACGGTGAATTAAAAACCAGCAACATTACAGATATTGGTTTCCTATTCTTAGATTTTATGAGCTGGTCAGACGGGGAGCACTTCTTCCTTCAACCAGTTACATATACCAATGAAACAGATACATATAATCACTTTGAAATTCTACAAAATAACTTTGAACAAATTACTGCTGATATTAAAACCGAGACCAATGAAGTGAATTATCATGAAGATTCCCATTTGACAATGAAACAAAGCTCTAAACTAAGCAAAAGCACCTGGACGATAAAATATCAAACTAAACTGATTTACAAAGAAGAAGATTATACAGGACCAGGTGGATGGTCTAAAGATGATGATGTTGTTGATCGTATAATAGAAATCAGATTTAATGTTGAAACTGGCTTTGTTACATATTTGAGTTATTATTACAATTCACACTCAATTTCAGAGGTAGATGGATTACAAACAATTGACGACGACACGATTGATTTAGTCATAGAAAGTACAATGCTTCCAACTGGAGCACCGTTCAATTGGTATTTTTCAATCATTGGTGTCTTTGTTCTAGGTTTAGTTGTTTATGTAAAACGAAGAAAATAATCTTTTCTTCCCTATCTTTTTATTTTTTATCTACATCATCCACTAATTCAGAATCTGTTGATTCAGGAAGTAATTTCTTATCTTCTTTCATCTTAAATAGTGGTAAAAGGATAGCAGCAATTGCTGTAATCATCAATCCAACCCATTGAATAGCAGAAGGTCTTTCATTAAGAAAAATTACAGCTAGAACTGTTATCTGAAAGGTCATAGTATTATTGATTATTGATATTTCCACTGCTCGAAGTCTTTGCATTGCATGATTCCACAGAGTGAACGCAAATGCAGTATTAACTAAGCTTAACCATAGAATATAGAAGATAGCTCTTCCTGTGAGGGTTGGAAAATCTTCTGTAGAGAGACCCACAATTAACAATACAGCAGATCCGATAAGCATACTAATAGCTGTTATTACCAGAGGATTGAGTTCTTTCAATTTATTTATAGATCTACCCATAATTGAAGAAAAGGCGTTAGCAAAAACCCCCACTCCAACAATAACTAATCCAATTATGACATAAGTAGACAAACTAAGATTAACAATAGGATAGAAGTACATTATTGCCCCACCTATCGCCAATAATACAAGAATTGCCTGTATAATACTAGGAATTTCATTCAAGATGAATATAGCAAAAATTAGTACAAGCATTGGTGTAAAACTAAGAAGAAGACTAACAGTAATAGCATCAAGACGCAATAAACCAAAGTACTGTGCACCCTGAGTTATTGTATAGAATATTAAACCATAAATTACTAATTTTAACCACCAACGAGTTGACATCTTTCTAACAGTGTTTCTATGTTTTTTAATGGAGAGAACAACACCAACCAGAATAAGAGAAGCAACTACGTATCTTAAACCTGCAAATGTTAATGGAGGTAAGCCTTCATCTTCAAGACCAAATTTGATGATTGGCCATGATGATGACCAAAGAACAGTGACAAAAAAAGCTTGAGCGATTGCAAAAGAGCGAGTATTAACAATGTCTTTTAGTTTCCTCAAGATAATACCTCTATTCTAGTTTGAACCTATTCAGATGTATTAATCTTTATGCATCATTGGACGGATTTTGTTTAATCGCAAATTGATACTATCATCTTGAAGAGAGAAGATGCACTATATTCCTTAATATTTTTAACAACAGATTAGATGTGTTAATCATGCAAAGTAATTATGTTTCAAGACATAGTCTCCATAAAATAGGAGTGGGGGGATTATGTTTACATAATGATCAAGTACTTTTCGTTAAACATACATACGGAGTAAGTGTTGGTAAATGGACACTTCCTGGAGGATATGTAGAACTTGGAGAATCGCTATCCAAAGCGATAGAAAGAGAAGTATTTGAGGAAACGGGTGTTCAAACAAGAGCATCAGATATTATAGCAATAAGGCACATGAATAATGAAAAAAAGGATAGAGGAATTATTTCTGATTTGTATATTGTTTTTAATTTAGAATACCTATCTGGAGATCCCTCAATCAAAAGTTCTGAAATATCTGAATCAAGGTTTCTTCCACTTGAAAAAATCGAAGATTTTCAAATTTCTGAACTAAGTAAGTTCATAATCAGTGCAAAACCAGAAAAATCAAGCTTTTCTTTGCTACCATATCAACCGAGTCAAGAAATTAAAGAAGAATTGAATGTCTCAACTTACCAATTATATGGTTAAAACAGCACTTCGAGTAAAATAAAAGATAAGCCTTTTATTTAACTAGGTGAGTCAACTAGTCACGAATGCAAGAAGATATAGAAGCGGTTCTAGAAAGGCAGACGGTTCTGGGAAAATTCTTAGATAGGCTGAACTACCGCACCCTTAGACACATATACACACTAATGAACAATTTGTTGTCCTCTATTGACCGCTTTCTTAGTTCAAATGAGGATAGTTTGTATAATCTAAGAACGTCTTTGCTATCCTCTATGTCTATGCTTGCTAGAACCTTCTATCAGAGTTCTTTAGTTGATTATTTGAGAACAGGTGGAACCGCAACATCTGAATTTAAAGATGAAGTAGAAAGAGCCTACATGAAAGGAATAAATGAGAGGGAATTTGTTATTCAAAAGATAGAAGGGATTACAATGAGAGCAAATGAGCTTTTCAGATTGAAAGAAGAGACAAACAACAGATGGCAAGATATCTATTTTCGTACATCTCCTGAAACTTCAACTGAACAGAATATTAGAGATAATTTATCTATGGTTCTTGAAAAGCAAGATGAATACAATAAAATGCATAAACCAGGTGTAAAAGAACTTGGGAATTATCAAACTCAAAAGGAACTAATTAGTCAAACTACTGACCTCTCATTTCAAGCTATTGATTTAGCAGATAAAGCTCAAATGACACTGCATGAACTACTGGATCTTTGTATAAATCCTCTTGTTACTATTTTTGAGGATGAAACTTCTAGTGCTGAAAAGATACTTGCACAGATACAATTAGGAGACAGAAATAAGAAAGATGGATTAAGCGAAGATGAAATAGGCAAACTCTGTGATGTTCTCTCTTGGGGATTAGATGACATAAATAATTATGACGAACTAACAAAACTAGGTAAAGAATTACGTAATGAATTTGCGTCATTGTTATCTGATTTCCTTGTATATCTAGTAGACATTGATTTAGGAATACAAGAGCTTGAATCTTTTATTTTAGAAAGCGCTGAACTATAGAAACAGCTTAAAGGAAGGATTTTTAATAAAAATTTGAACCGTAAAAGTAATGAGTTATGATTTATTTCTCTGTAGGGATTACTTCTCTTTTTCTTGTGCTCACTTGGTAATAGGTGAAAATTTCTATGAACCTCTTCATGGTCACAATTACAAGGTTCTTGTAAATGTTTATGGATCTCAAGGAAAAGACAATATGGTAATTAATTTTCACTCAATAAAGAGAATAATGAAACCTTTGATTGATTCCTTGGATCATTATGTTCTTATCCCTTCAAAGAATAATCTACTCGACATATCTGAAGAAGGAGAGCAAGTAATTATCAAAATCCCTCATTTGAACAAGGAATACGAGTTTCCAAAATCTGATGTAGTAACTTTACCTATTGAAAACACAACTGTTGAAGAAATGAGTCATTTCTTTGTTCAGAAATTGACCCAAAATGAGGAGATTAAACAAGAGAACATAAGTCAAGTTACTGTAACCGTCTTCGAGTATGAAGGACAAGGAGTAACAACTGAATTATATCCAGTCCATTAGAAACCTTTGTCCAGTATTTGCACACCAATTTATTACAGATTTTGCTATGATGAATTTCTTCAATTTTCTCTGCTTCATATTATTATCTAATTTATAGTTTTTCGAGTATTTGCCGATTTCTGGACCGAAATCAAATCCAATAAGACGTATTTCCTTTTCTGTCATTGGAGTTGCTAAACAAACAGCTCTATCTCCATCTGTAAAACCAAAGAAGTTAGCAGAACCAGGAAGAGGTTCTCTTTGAGTTGTTATAAGAAAATTTGAACTTGAAAAATTATCCAGATTTTTCAGTATAATGTCCTTATTATCTCCATGAACATGTACAACAAGTATAGAACCTGATGCTTGAGCTTCAAATTGTTTTTCTAAATTCCCATCCATATCAGTTACTATGATATGTGGAATGAATCCTTGTTCAACTAAATATGTTGTAGCACCATCAGCTGCAATAAATACACAACCTTCATCTTTGAAATGATGGCTATGTTTCTCAAATTCTGATTCTAAGTTTACACCTGGAGCAAAAACCATTATTTTGTTTCCCTTTGATATTATTGATTTCAAAAGATCATAAGGAGTTATGCTACTAGTAATTCTCTTGAGTATATCATGAAGAGCTAAGGCATCTTCGCTCATATCAATTGAAAGAAAATCACATACTTTTGGATACCAATGATTTAGCCATGTAATTAGCGTAAAATCTAGTTTCTCAAATTCTTTAAATGGGGATTCCTCAGTATCAAATATCATCTTCAATTTCCTCGATGGTAAACTGTCTTCTACTCTGAATTTTAGTAAGTGTAGCTTCGTAGTGTTTTTCTATATCTCTGAAAGTAATCGTACCCAATATCTTTGTTTTGATTTCTCTTTCAACAACTGGCATACACTCAATATTGTACTCGGTCAACTTATCAAATGCTACAGATAATGTTTCGTCGGGGTAAGCCGTTATTACATCTTTCGTCATTACATCTTTGATAAGCTCTTTTCCTGAAGCAAAACCTCTTTGAAAATCAATGGCACTAATTACACCAACTAAGTTATTATCAATATCGACCACTAGAAGTGAGCTTCTTTTATGTAAGTAGAGAAGTGAAAAGGTTTCAGATAAAGACTCTTCTTCTTTCACAGTAGGATATACCTCATCCATTGATTCTTTTACTGTTATTGTTTCCAAGACATCAGTATATTGAATTGTTCTTCTGAGAATAACTTCTTTACTCTGAATTTGTCCTTTATAGAGACTAAAGTCCATGGAAATGATGAATGCCAGAGCATTTGATAGAATAATAGGAATGACCAGATTTGGAAAACCAACCATTTCCAAAACTAAAATCATTGAAGCTATAGGTGTTTTGGTTGTAGAAGTGTGCATAGAAGACATTCCAATAACCATCATTGCAATAGCTACTTCTTCTGGTAATTGAAACAAAGTTGCATATAGAAATCCTAAAGCTGCACCTGTTACAAGAGATGGACCCATTACACCGGCACTATTACCAAAACCAACACAGGTGGATGTTACCAATATCTTCCCAAGTAAAAGAGCTAATATCACTGCGAAACTTATAGAACCATAATTATCAAGTAATGTAGTTATGGATCTGAATCCCGTCCCTGACAGTGACACTACACTTGGAAGATTCGAAGGCTCGAAATAAAATTCATCGATAAGAAAAACAATAATTGCTGTTATGAGCATTCCTATTACAGGTAATAAGAAAGCTTTCAGATATTTTTCTAACCACTTTGAGAGTAATTTGAATAATAAAGAAAATCCTATACCCAAGAAACCTGCTATCAAACCAATAAAAACAAAGTGATGTGAATATCGGATTATTTCTCCTCCGAATTTTGTAGTAACAGATTCAAGGTTCACAGGTTGAGCTGAGAAGTTCCTTATTGCATTGAGTATTGCATCATAAACTAAAAACGAAATCCCACTTGCTACTAATGCTGGCAGGAATACAGTTTCATCTAAATCACGTTTGTATGGAACCTCAGATGCAAAAACGGTTCCCCCTAAAGGTGCTCTAAAAACTGCTGCTGTGCAAGCTGCTGCTCCTATTGTTATTGCATGCATCTCATCCTCTTTTGTCATACCAAACTTATCTCCTATTACAGAAGAAGCTGTACTTCCGAGAGTAACAGCAGGACCTTCTCTTCCAGCTGGAGCAGATACTCCTAATGTAAGAACGCTTGTTGCAAATTTAGTCAGTAAGGTTCTAGCCTTGAGAGGAGTGGTGGTATTTTTATGAGCTAGAACATGTGACATTCCTGCACCTTTGACTTCTTTGAAACCAAAATATAACAAAACAGAAGTAACTCCTCCAACAATTGGATAAAATGCAAAAAACTTCACTTCAGAAGGAAGAAAATTAATCCATACTTGGAGATTTACAATTAAACTTGTAAACAGTGCCATTAATACACCACAAATTCCACCAACAAGTATTGCAAAAGGAAACCATTTTCTAGTGTAAAGCCAATATTTCTTAAACTGAACCTTAAAATGCTTCTTAAAATTGATTTCCTTCTCTTTTGGAGGTTCTTCTTCAGTCACATTATATCAATAATTTTAAGAAATTTAACTTTATTCCTTACTAAATCACAAAACATTATAGAATTGATGAGAACAAACATTGATAAATTTCTTTGCAGAACATAAAATAAGTGAGTAGAAGAAAATGAGAAGAAATGCAGCTATTTGTATAATAATAATATTCCTACTTTCAATATTCAGTTTTCAAATCAATTCCAAAGTAATAAATTCTGTTAAAACAGAAAATACATTATCTTCAAACTCACTTATCAAACCATTCTTGGGTGATTTAGATAGGTACTTGTTGTTACCTTCAGAGCATATCTACCCTGTAGATCCTTATATTCTAGATTTAGAAAATGATGGGGTTTTGGAAACAATAATAATCGCAGATAAAGATCCTATTGGATATGTAGTCTATCTAATCCGTGATGAACAAATAGTAAGTGGTTGGACCTTGAATCTAGACTGGGAAATGTCGAATATAGAGATACTGGGGAAGTTCATTAAAAACGGAACAGATGTATGTATTTTGGTTCAATATTCCCATTCTGTTTCTGGAGATGATGTAACATCAATCTTTGCCATCACAGAAACAGGAGAACTTGATCCTTCATTTCGAATGGATTTACCTGGACTTTATGTAAAGGGGACAGTATTATTCGATCTAAATAACGATGGTGATAAAGAATTCATTCTGAAAGATATTAATGGAACTATATATTATCTAGATCATAATGGAAACAATGTAACTAACTGGCCTATCCATCTAAATGAATATCACGAATATATTGCTCCAGTTGTAATGGATATCAATAATGATAGTCATTTAGATATTATAGCAATGACAATTAATGGTACAATCAAAGCTTGGAATCTAAATGGAAGCGAATTAAATGGATATCCTTTGAAAATTCCTAAAAAGTATGATGACTCTTTTGAATATTTCAGACAGATACCACTAATTGATGATTTTAACGATGATGGCGAATTTGAGCTCATGGCAGCTTCAACAGCAGGATATCTATATGGCATCTCACTAAATCCACTAAAGAATCAAACATGGGATACAGGGATGCCGGGAGGAGCATATACCACAACACAAGGCGTAATCTCAGATATAAATAATGATGGATTCAAAAATATAGTTCAATTATTATCTTCAGGAGTTGCAGTTTACAAATTCGATGAAGGATTTGAGGAAGTTTTCACCTTCATATTTAGTTTTAATTATTTTAAATCTCCTGCTATTGCAGATATTGACAGAGATAACGAAGCAGAAATTATTATACATAACAACGTCAATATGTATTTTCTTGAAAGCAATGGGGACCTCAAGAAAATTTTAACTAGACCCGTAACTGGAGAAATACGAATTCCAATATTGATATATGATTTTGATAATGATCGTGAAATTGAAATCATAACTTTAACAGATAATGGTGTAATATTTATTGAGGAAACCAATGATTTCGGATATTCTCCTTGGATTTACCCACTTGGTTCACCAACACACTCCTTCAACCCAGATGCTGATAAGGATGGTTTGTTGGATCATGAGGAAGAGAGTATAGGAACCAATGAAAATGTCATTGACAGTGATCTTGATACCGTAAGTGATGGTAAAGAAATTAATCGGTATCTAATGAATCCTCTTGTATCAGATATTGGATTAGACACTGATTTAGATGGATTAACAAACATAGAAGAAGCAGATACATATTTTACAGATCCCAAGAATCCGGATAGTGATTATGACAGTTTAAACGATTATGATGAAGTTAACGTTTACTTTACAAATCCACGTTCAGCAGATAGTGATGAAGACGGTTTACCAGATGATTATGAAATAACATATGATTCACTAGATCCAAATGATCCATCAGATGCAATGGAAGACCCTGATGGGGATAACCTTCATAATCTTGATGAGCGCAGTTGGGGGACAAATCCAGAAGATGAGGATTCTGATGATGATGGTCTCTTAGATGGTGATGAAGTAAAGAAATACTTCACAAGTCCTTTAGAGGACGACGCAGATGCAGATTATGATGGAGACGGATTAACTAATGTTGACGAAGTTGATATTCACTTGACTGACCCCTCACAGCCGGATAGCGATGGAGATGGTTATGATGACGGTGAAGAGGTTAGGAGTGGTTCTGATCCTCTTGATGAGAATAATACACCAGCAGATATGACTAGCTTCTCCCAATTTTACATTATTGCATTCTCTCTTCTCATTTGTGGGTTGTTTATAGGTATGCTTTCAAGAATGAAGAAAAAACACACTCAGTGATTGCTTATGAACTGTCCATATTGCGGATACTCTAAAACTACACGTAAAAAAGACAGTCTCAAGGTATACACTTGCCCCAGATGTAATTATTTATTCGAATCTTCCTTAGGAGGTTTCTTACTAGAAAGGATTCTTTCTGTTCCTTTCAGTTCAATAATTTATACTCCTATTATCTTAACAATCAATTACTATCTTGCATTAT
>JAEOTK010000178.1 GCA_016839875.1 Candidatus Heimdallarchaeota archaeon | reverse complement strand
TGTGTTGTCATTGGTATACAGATAACTTCGGCACACTGTGGTCGGTTTTCTTTGATGTTATGGAGAAGGAGATCATGGTAAGTTTCGGACCCCCCACTCACAACGATTGGCATATTTTTTCGATTGATGGTGAAATCAAGAAGCATGAGTATGAGGTTATAATCCCAGATAAAAGAATAGGAGAATAGATCTCCTTCTACAATTTTTTTACAAAGTAAATTAGGAAAATCAAGTTTGTAAAAACATAACTAAGCCATATGCAAAAGCAGCACTGAATGCTAATATAAAACTGAGAATCATTATTGCTAATCCAATGGAATAATTTTTAGGTTTTATTTGCCCATTTTTATCCATTTTTCTTATCAGTGGATACAACTTCCAATAGAAGGTTAGCGTTGAAGGAATTAATGCTCCTAATGCAATGATTTGCATAAGTTCACTACCCCAAATTAGAATTGCAGTTAATAGGAAGATGAATATTATTTTTGCTCCAGCTACCCAGTTAACTAGATATTTAACAAAATCATGCATGTGAGAATCTTCCTTTGATTTTTTCCATGCTTCGAATACACCCACTGTATTTGCAAATCTAAATTCCGGTTGAAAATACAATGCTAAAACATTAGTAAACTCAAATGCAATAAACACGGCAATTATAACTATAATTACAATCATATTGAATTTCGAGAGAAACTAGTATAATAGAATGTTTCTATATGCAAGTGTGCAAAAATTTGCACAGCAAAATATTTAGAAATGCGTATTCTTTATCATCTTAATAATGAAAATCCCTAATCTTGATCTTTATTCAGAAGAAAATCTCTCAAAGAAGAAATATCAGAGAAACCTACTAGTTTTTGGTCTTCTCAATTTGCTATGGTTTATTTTCCGTACTGGAACGAAACCAAGACGTATAATTTATCCATGCCAACAAGATGCATTAAAGAATGCATCCATAAGTTTTGGAGCATTTATTCCTATATTTTCTCTAAGCATTATCTGGCTTAAAATTAAAACTTGGTTCTCTTATGGTAAAGTAGCTGTAATCATTATTCTAACAACATCCACAGTATTAACTGGAGTGATGTTCAATTCGGCTCTAAGTCCTCAAGAAGTTACTTTAGAGATTCTTCCCAGAGCATCTGAATCAGATCAAGTTTCTGACATATATGTTGTGAATGGTCAAGAAGTTGCTCATGTTACCGATCTTATTAATCTAATGGGATCGGAAAATTTCTCGTTCTATCAATCAGCTACATCGAGTGTTAATCAAGGACCAGATGGTCTAATATCTTCTACAGATGTAGTTTTGCTAAAAATTAATTGTCAATGGTCACAGCGAGGAGGAACAAATACTGATTTCTTGAAAGAGCTTATTCAAGCCATCATTGACCATCCTGAAGGTTTTGAAGGCGAAATTGTTGTTGCGGATAATGGTCAAGGGAGAGGAAGCATGGATTATGATAAAACTAACTCTGAAGATAGAGATCAATCAACTCAAGACGTAGTTAACAGCTTTGTACCAGATCATCAAGTTTCTACATTTCTATGGGATGATATAGGAGGGATTGAAGTTCAAGAATATTCAGATGGGGATATGAATGACGGGTATATCGTTTATGATGCTGCTGATACTGAAACAGAGATCTACGTCTCTTACCCAAAATTCGAAACCGATTATGGGACTAAAATAAGTTTCAAACATGGCATCTGGGATGGTGCAGAGTATACACCAAATCTTAAGGTCATAAATCTACCAGTTCTAAAATCTCATAGTGGTTATGGAGTAACTGCAACTCTAAAGAATTATATGGGTGTACAAACTCAAAGCTTAGCTAACGGACATGATAAAGTAGCTACTGGAGGAATGGGTACTTTGATGGTTGAATGCGGTCTTCCTACCTTAAATATAATAGATGCAATATGGATAAATGCTAATCCTGAAACATCTGTTGCAGAGGGTCCAGCAACAAGCTATAATCATGCAACACGAGTGGATATTTTAATCGCAGGAACTGATCCTGTAGCTCTGGATTATTGGTCAGCTAAGAACATATTGCTTCCAACATCTGAATTAACCGGACATATTGACACTTACTCTTTGAATCCAGATAGCACAGATTCTAGTGGACTAACAGAAGCATTTGGTATTTGGTTAAACAAATCTAAAGAAGAACTAAGCAGAGCAGGATATAATGTGACTTCTGATATATTGAATATGAATGTCTTTGTTGAGAATCTTACTTTAGAACCTCGACCAGGAGGAGGTAGAAATTTGGGTATTTGGCTTGGCTCATTTAGTGCGGCATTTGCTGTGCTTACTCTTGGTGTAATAGTTATCTGGAGATCACTAAAACGGAGAAAAGATAGTTAATACTAATCTTCAAGAGTGTTTATTTTTTCTTTTCTTTGATCCATATGTTGTTAACATACTTCCTTTCAAAACCTATAGACATATAGAATTGTTGTCCATCACCAACAAAGACCTTTTCCGCTCCTTCCTCTTGTACTCTTCTGATTGCTTCATAATTAGTTGCTTTTGCAAGACCTTTGCGTCTATAACTTGGATCAGTTCCTACTGGTTCAATAATTCCAATCTTATTTACTTCATCATACCAAATTAAACAGAACGATACAAAATCACCTTCAGGTGATTCGATGTAGATATCTAGATCTTTTCTATAATCAGGTGCTTTTTGAAGCTCAATATAAGAATGAGGTTGAACTTCGTGTTCAGTTCCATAATTACCAAATGCTTTAGCGAAAACAAGAGTTCTTTTCACAATATCATTATTCTCTTCCATACTCTTGATTGCATAACCTTCAGGAAGTTTGGGATAAAAGAAATCCCTATCTAGTAAAATCTCTGATGTAGTTTCTGTTGCTGTTTCATGTCTGATATAACCTCGTGTTGTTGCTGTTTCTTCCAATAGAGTGTCTCCATTAAGGATTCTAAGTTTTAAAACAAACCTGCTTTCCTCTTCGAGCATTAAGTTTTCTTCGGCAAAATCAAACATTTCGTTTAAGAGAGTGTTATTTATGATTTCAGGATAAAATTGAAAGAAAGCTTCACCTCTATCCATTCCTTCAGCACTAGCAATTGCAATTATTTCCCCTTCTTTGCTTTCCCAAATTCCTACAGTCTTCTCCCAATCTTGTATAGAGAAATCAAACATATCTCGGATGAAAAAGAAAGCATAATTCCATCTCTCGATTGTCCAATTATAGGGTTCATTTAATTTTGAGTATGATTGGATTAAAAAATCTCTTATTCTCATGAAATCCTCAACATGAACATATTCTCTATACTTGAATTCCATGAGTATGAAAAAATGCTAATGAATTTAAACATATCTCCAGTTTATTGAACTTAAATCGTTTGATTTAAATAGCAAGGAGAAGGGTAGAAATTAGTGCAGTATAGGATCATAATCCAATAAAGTGTGAAATTAATAGGAATTCTTTTTCAGCTCTGAAACAGGTTTTTCAAATTTAATCTTCTGCTAAATACTGTAAAAGAAGTGAAAACTCATGTCAAACAATAGAGCTTCAAGAAGCTCTCAGAATTTCAAATCATCAAAAAGTTCATCAATTAGTAAAAAGTCTAAAAATCAATCTAATTTTAAAGCAAGAGACAAACCTAAATACAAGTCTGGTGCCAGACCAAACAACCGTGCCAGAGATAGGGGTGAAGTTCGATCGCGAGGACGTCCTTCTCATCGTTCTAGAAGTAAACCAAATTATCGAACGTCTAATAGATCATCCAACAGATATGACGACAGAGATAGAAGGCAGTCAGAGAGAGGAAGAGTAGAGCTTCATACTACAACATGTAGTGACTGTAAAAAAGAAACCAAAGTTCCTTTCAAACCAACAGGAGCTAAACCTGTATATTGTAGAGAGTGCTATCAAAAACATAAACCTCAAGAAGGTTTTAAAAACTTAAGAGGTCCTTCCAGTCGATCTGGGAACAAATCAAGTTATCGATCGTCTAGCAGGTCATCCAACAGATATGACGACAGAGATAGAAGGCAGTCAGAGAGAGGAGAAAGAGAATTTCACACTACAACATGTAGTGAGTGTAAAAAGGAAACCAAAGTACCTTTCAAACCAACAGGAGTAAAACCCGTATACTGCAGTGAGTGTTATCGAAAACATAAACCTGAGGATGAATCCAGAGATAGAAGAAGTTCTTCTGGTCGTTCTAGAGGAAAACCAAATTATCGATCGTCTAATAGATCATCAAGTAGATATGATGATAGAAGCAGAAATCGAACTGATAGTAGAACTAAACAGCTCTTTACAGCTACATGTGCTGAATGTAAGAAAGAAACACAAGTACCCTTTAAACCAACAGGAGTTAAACCAGTATACTGTAGAGAGTGTTTTCAAAACAAAGAAACAAAAACTGAAACCAAACCTACAAGAAAGAAAGCTCAAGTAGAAAATAAGGAAGTTGTGGAAAGATTCGGTGATAGACAAGGTCCATATAGAGCAAATAAAAGAATGCACCAAACAACATGCAGAACATGTAAAAAAGAGATATCAATCCCTTTCAAACCAAAAGCAAACAAACCTATATATTGTCAAGATTGTTTTCAAGAAATAGGAAAGAAGGAATAGATTCAAAATTAACGAAAACCACCTTTTCTTTTGCTATATTGATGTAGGATTTAATTTAGCATTATTTACATACTAGTATTAATCAAAGAGCATCATTAATGGAAGTAAACAAATGAAAGATAATCAAGTAAATGTATATGGAAATCAAGTAGAAAAGATTCAAAAACATATTAAAGAGATTGAATCATCTATACCTCAAGTTGCTTTCAAAGAGGGAATACCTTCATCAAATTGGGAAGAAAAATCAGATCTAAAAACCTTGATGGAAACATACAACGTACCTGGATTAAGTGTTGCGTTAATTAATAACTCAGAAATTGAATGGGAAAAATGCTATGGGATTGTCGATTCAAGGGAAGACAAACTTGTCTCGTTTGATACCTTGTTTGAAGCAGGCTCTACCTCAAAAACATTCACAGCAATTACTGCTCTTCAACTAGTCTCAAAAGGATTGATAGATTTAGATGAAGAGGTAAATGCTATACTTAAAGATTGGAAAATTCCAGAAAATAATTTCACAAAAGACAAAAAAATAACCTTAAGACAATTATTAACTCACACATCAGGTATAAACAGACCAGATTCAATGTTCAATAGTGAGGAAGGTAAAGACCCAACTCTTCTTCAAATTCTCAAAGGTGAATCACCAGCTCTAAATGATCCTATTGAGGTTTGTTTCGAACCAGGAACTGATCATCAATACTCAAATTTAGCTTACATAATTATCGAAAAATTGATTCAAGATGTTACAGGAGCAAGCTTATCAGATTATATGAGAGAAGAGATTTTTCTTCCTTTGGAAATGACAAATAGCTATTTTCAGTACCCATCTGAAGACATCAGGAAAGAAATGATAGTTCATCACGATAATGAAGGTAAAGCAATAGATTCTGAGTTCATTTCAGGAGCCTTTGGTCATGGAGGATTAATTACAACTCCTTCCGATATTGCGAAGTTTGTTGTAGAGCTAATTAAGACATATCAAGGGAAATCCGAGAAAATTATATCACAAAAGATAGTCAGACAGATGATATCTTCAGAAATAATTATGGATCCAAGCAAGATGTATGGTTTTACTGGACAAGGTTTAGGAGTGTTTCTAATTGAGAAAGAAGAAGAAGCATTTTTTGTTCACCCAGGGACGAATGCACCTGGTGCAGTGTGTATGATGACAGGCAGTCCGACTTCTGGTAAAGGTGCTGTGCTAATGTCTAATGGAATTCAAGCAGAATTATTACACATGCAGTTGTTATTTTCAATAGCAAAAGAGTATCAATGGCCAATTTGGAATGAGTGAAACCAACAACATTCAGATGTTGAGAAAAGTAAATAAATAGTAATCTAAGCTCCAATTTGTGACTACTAACAATATAATAGAAAAAAAAATCAATCCAAAGATACCTCTAACTTCCGAGGAGAAAAAACTTCTAGCTTTAGTTGATGATAAAGAAGAAGTTATAGCTGAATTATTACAAGAATTAGTAAAAATCGAGTCTCTTAATTATTCAGAGTTTGAGTATAATAATATTAGCAAAATCTTTGATTTCACAAAGAAATATATGGAAAATGAGGGATTCAAAACTGAACTCTTTAAAGCCCCATTTATCAGTAAGAAGAAAGATGAGTTTTATTACAATTTAATAGCTTCTTATGAAGGAGATTCTCCAGGAAAAACCTTACAATTCAATGGTCATCTAGATATAGTTCCTTTTAATCCTGATAGATGGGATGAAGACACTCCACCTTTAGGAGGAGTAATTAAGAATGGTAAGCTGTATGGTCGCGGATCAGTAGATATGAAAGCAGGAATCGCATGCCAAATGATGGCTATGAAATTGCTAAAAGATTCTGGAGTAAAAATCAAAGGAAAACTCAAGATGTGGTTTACCCCAGACGAAGAGACACACGGAGCATATGGTTCAGCATATATGGTAAAGAATCATTTTGACGCTGTTAATGCTGATGCAACAATAGTTGCAGAACCTTCAATAAGAAAACCAATAACTAGTCCAAGTATAGGTATGGGAGAAAAGGGTCCCCATTGGGTGAAGTTCACGTTTCACGGAGTTGCAGGGCATGGATCATGGCCAAAGGAAAAAAGCAGCGCGTTAAATAAAGCTGTAAGATTTATGGCTAAAGCAAAAGGAAAATTAAATATTCCAAACAGAAAACCTCCTGTAACTAAATGGCAAACTATCAAGATGTTATTTGCAAAAGTTAGCTTTTCAGATTACAGAAAAATTATGGCATTTACAGGAGAAAAACATCCTTTAGATAAAGATAAAACAAAAAGAGGAAAAATACTATACAACACAACTTTCAGTTTTAATCAAATCAAAGCTGGAGTTAAGACAAATGTTGTTCCAGATACTTGCGAGCTTGAAGTTGATTTTAGAGCAATGCCAGGATTGTCTACTCAACAGGTTTTTGATGCAATAGTAAAATACTGTTCAAAGTTAAAATACCGAATTGAGATACCTGAAGGATATACTAATCTCCAACATTCCGATCAGAAATTCGTAGACGAACCAGTTGATATCACAATGTCCATCTTAACTGTAGGTGAGGGCACAAAGGAAAATCCAAACTCTGAGTTTGGTAAAGTGATTCAAAACGCATTTTCAGCGA
The DNA here is from genome assembly GCA_016839875.1 of Candidatus Heimdallarchaeota archaeon. Next base: position 1,165 of record JAEOTK010000178.1, on the reverse strand, counting down.
TATATGAAACTAATCCATTATTTACATTTAATACAGGATTTTCAGACGCTGGGAATATGAGAGAAGCAGGTATGAAGGACATATTTGTTTTTGGTCCTGGTGGAAGAAATGCCCATAATTCAAATGAATATGCTGACATTAATACTTTCAGAGATATAACTAAACTCTATTTGTTGATTGCTTATAGATATCTCCGCAGCTAAAAATAAAAACAGTGAAAAGAGGAGATTTTAGAGCCTTCTCTTGAAGAAATCGATGAATAGCTTAGTTGTTCTAATTCTCATACCAATATCAGAAAATGCTCCATGGCCTTCATCTTCAAATTCTATGTATTCGTAAGTATTTTCCCCTTCTTCTCCCTCTTTCCAACCCATCTCAATTAATTTATCTCTAAACCGTCTACTTTCATCAATTGGGCATCTTGGATCATGAACCCCATGAATAATTTGAATTGGAGCTTTGATTTTTTCTATGTGAGTCATAGCTGAACGATCTTTCCAAAGCTCTTTATTCTCCTCATATGTTCCAAGATATCCAATTAACATATTTTTGAAATGAGGATGAGATAAATCAAACATCTTCTTAAGATCTGAAATGCCTATCCAAGATGAACCTGCTTTCCATCCAGCATCAGCATATTTTGTCAACTGAATAAACGTAGAGAAACCTCCATAAGAACCTCCAAAAACACCAATTCTCTCAGGATCAACATAGTCTAGCGACTCTAAGTATTTCTTACCCCAAATGATATCTTTTGCATCTCCTCCACCCCAATCTTTGATATTCATTTCCATAAATTCTTTTCCATATCCAGTACTTCCTCTGAAATTCGGTTGAAGAATAACAAAACCATTGTGAGTGAACACTTGAGCGAAGATATTAAAATTCCTATAGTTTTGACCTCTTGGTCCTCCGTGAACATCTATGACTGCAGGATATTTCTTCCCAGTCTCAAGTTTTGGAATACCCAATGTTGCAGCAATTTCTAATCCATCAAAAGTATGATACTTGACATAATCTACATCGTAGAAATCTTCTTCATTTAAATCAGTTTGAGGAGGAATAATTACTTCTTCTTTATCACGTTCTAAATCATACCGTGCAAATATCATAGGCATTTTATGATTTGTTCTAGTATATAGCACATATTTGTCGTCTAGACAGA
>JAEOTK010000177.1 GCA_016839875.1 Candidatus Heimdallarchaeota archaeon | reverse complement strand
TGATGTGACTCCAACTGTACCAAGAAATTGTCGACGAAGGAATGGATTACCAAAAATACGGTTAAAGAGAAACCTTCTGAAAAATCTCGGCAGATTTATCAATGCATTTGCCTTATCAGCACCTTTCTTTTTCTCAGCAGTGATCATGTCATCACCTTTTCGTGCTTTAGTATCCCATAGAACATCTGTTATTTCCTGTATTGTTTTCTCATTCGCTTTGCGAATCATTACTATGGTGGGCATTTTTTTTCCCTTAATTTCGCGCTCGACAATGAAAATAGCATCTACATCCTCAAAAATAACCATTTTTCTTCGTCGCCATTTTATTGCTTGCATATAAGGATGCTCCGCAACAGTTCTTGTGAAAACATATGTTATAAAAGCTGAAAATGAAAGTTTGATGCCTTTTTCTTTTAATTCTTTAATTTTCATTAATGGATACGTAACATCAGTTTCTCCAATGGCATAAACCTTCATGGTTTTTTTTCCAATTGAGATAAAATCAACTACTAAATCTCGATCACGAGTAAACGGTATAGTATAGTAAGTCCCAAATTTCGATTCCTTTATTTCTCTCTTTCTTTTATCCTTCATAATATTTGGATTAACAAAAACAACAACAAAAATATTGTGGTGAACAAATGTATTTTCACTTAATTTTCTGTTTTCTTTCCATAAACCATATCTTCTGTTCTATGGCAGATGTCATCAAGATCCAAACAGAATATTGCAAAGCAATCAACTATTAATACTAGTTTCTGAAAAATAATTGATAGTAAAATCAGTGTCGGGTTTTTGGTAATTTCAGAAGGAATGAATGTAACAATTATCATAAAAATAACTACGAAAACTAGTACGACCATTGTTAGATCGAAATAATAATCAAAACCTTTTTCCACAAATACTTGACGTTTTCTTAGAAATCTCAGTAATTGTAAGGTGAAGTTTAGAATTCCAAATGCTGCAACGAAGAGTGCTGCACCAACTGTATGAAGGACTAATAAATTACCTTTATCCTGGGGAATTGAAATTAAACTAGCACTAAACGCCATTATTAGATTTAATGATCCTTTAAGATACTTGTAACAAAAATTGCTAATAATAAATAATATAGAAATAATAAATGATACAACAGCACAAAAACCGAATCCCACACTAAATATAATTGATGAAATGTGGTTATCAAGCAAATTCTCAACACTTAATTGTGCTCCTAATTCACTTAAGTAATCACGGAAAAATCTGTAGGGCTCAGGTAGAAAGTAAATGGCTAACCCTATAGTTAAAACTAATATTGGAACAAGTATCCAATAGAGATATCTTATTGTCTTCCGAATCCTTTCCAATACCCATCCCTCTAGTGTTATAGTTTAAGCTCAAATTCTATTTCATCGGGTTCTCCATCTTCACGAAATCTCAGTACTTTGCCATTTTCTTTAAATCCAAAACTCTCAATTAGATTTCTCATAGCAAGATTCTCTACAATAATACTTGTTCTAGCAGTTTTCAATCGCCCATCTTTTCGTAAAATATCAAGGACAAGTCCCAGTGCTTTTCTTCCATACCCTCTTCCTTGAAAACGACTATCAATCATTAACCGCCAAATATCATAGTCTTCAAGATCATAAGCAATTAATCCCACTGCTTTCTCTTCCAAATATACTCCCTTAGCAATTTTCTCTTCTTTGAATTGCATTTGAGCGATGGTGTAAAGATTTGAAGCTATGAATCTCTCTTGCTCTTGGCTAACGTACAAAGAAATCATCTCTTCAAAATTCTCTCGTGTAATATCTTTAAGAGTAATTGACATAGATTCATCCCTCACAGAATGTAAGGAAATACTTAGTTATTAGCTTTATCTTCTACCTTTTGCTTTCCGTAAGAGCAGAAATGATGCTAGAGTTATGATTGCTAAGAAGCTTACAAGTGTGGGGAAACTCGCAGCATTTTGAAGGTCAATCTCTTCTTTTATTTTCGCACAGAATGCTTCATTGGGAGCACCTTCTGGGCCAGAGCCTAAACCTCCACCAAATCCTCCAGTTATTACTCCTTGATCAGATACAACTAGTTCATCAGTTACATTTGCTCCTGCAGATTCTAGCCAAGGTTCTCCTACATCATTAGTTGCAACATCTACTCCATCAACAACATCTGCAAGAGCGAGGACAATCATCCCAGTACAGATGCCCGCGACTAATATTCCGTTTTCTCGTGCGTATTGAAGAATCTGTCTTACTCGTAGAATACCGGAAACATTACTCCAATGTGCACCACTTGGAACCATTACGCAATCATAATTGTTGATGTCATCATCGGAAATATCTGATACTAGAATATCTGCTATTGTATCAGTAGTATTCTTATTACTACATCCTAAAACATTGGTTGCATCACTTGCAGTGACTACAGTGAAGTTATAATTTTCAAGAAGGACTTTGTTGATATAATAACTATCACCAAACCCGTCATCTATTAAACATAGGATAGTAACATCAGTTTCTGATTGTACATGAGAAAATGATACAAAACCCATGCTCGCTATCATTAAAATTAAGAGAATAATTGATTTGCTTCTAAATCCC
>JAEOTK010000028.1 GCA_016839875.1 Candidatus Heimdallarchaeota archaeon | reverse complement strand
CTGGTCCTGGAGCGATGATTAATTTGTTTTCTGGAGATAATGGATCTATCTTCTTTTTTATTTCTTTATAGAGATAATAGCTGATAAAACCTGTTCCACCGATATATTTCTTATAAATTTCTTCTGGAATTTTTTCTTTTAAAATCTCATTTGTTGTGAGATTTATTCTTAGAAGATGATTTTTCATAGAATTTAAATTTACTGTACACTTTTAAGTATTTTTCCAAGTTAGAAAGAGAAGAACACAATTGTTAATTTTTCTTATCTTTAGGTAAGATTAAAAAGCGTTTATTGTCAATGTTTTATTAGATGATTTATAACACAATTGCTCCTTGCAAGAAGAAGAAAGGATTTGAAGGTTATCCTGACGAATTCTACAATATTCCTCTTAAGAGCATCAAGGACAACTTACTCGATGAACTCGATTCTTATCGGATTCTTCGAGAGACAAAAGTGTGTTTAATTCTAAAAGAAGAAGAGAGTGGAAACAAAATTTCTATTTTTCCTTCACTCAGGGTTTTCATCTACGGAGATGTAGAAGAAAAAGAAGCGACATCTATTTTTGATAAAATCAGTAAATCAGTTGAAAAAATAGCTTCATCTTAATTCGCTTGTTGCTATTTCATAAGAGATAAATATCTAGGAGCAGTAGAAACTTCTGTGCAAGGTGGAGTTCACTTATTATCGGGATTGATTTTAGCTAGTTTTTCCAAAAGAAAGGAATTCAAGCTAGGTGCAGTTATTGGTGCAATTCTCCCTGATTTTGATATTATCATAACAGCTATTGCGTATTTAATAATAGGAGAAGCAGCTGCAGACCTTCACCGATCTTTCTCACACAGTTTACTCTTTATCGCAGTTGTAACTGGGATAACTGTTTCTCTTGGGTTTATTCCACCAATTAAGAAAAGAACGGATTATGATTTTCTTGGTTTAGGTTTGGGATTAGGAGCTGGAATCCTATTTCATTGTTTACTTGATATGCCTTATCTCTATGGAATTCAAATTTTATGGCCATTTTCTACAAAAATGATTGGCTTTCCTATAGCACCTTTTGAATCATTTGATACTTCTATAGCATCTGATGCACTCAAACTCAAACTCCTCCAAACCACAGATTTCTATACTGATATCTTTCTGTTTTACATTCCTATTTTATTTCTAGCTCACAAGATGAAAAAACATGAAGATCTACATTTACCATTCTTGATTTACATAATAATAGATTTTATAGTAACAACTATATTTGTTGGTTTATCTTTCAGAACCTCTGTTTCTTATGAGGACCATACAATACAATTGTATTATCTAGGAACTTTTTTCTTGATGATATCTCTCATTGCTCCGATACTTTTTAGAGATGTAATTAGAGAATTCAAATTTGAACCTTGGATAATGATAATAATTTTGGCATTGATTGTGCTTTCACAATTCTTATTCTATGTTTAAATATTTGAATTACATGAAATCATGTTCATCCATTTCTTCTAGTTGAAGGAATATATCATCCTTCACTAATGTTTTACTAACGATTTCCATAAGTTTGTTGATTATCTTTTCAGCTACAACTTCTTTACTAGTTAGCATTAATTCTTTGAAGATATTCACCAATCCTTCAAGTACTTCTGGATCCGCAGATAAGTAGAGAATAGTTTTGATAAATTGTTTAACATCTCTTGGTAAGAGATCTCTATTTGTCACTAATTCTGAGTAAGCTAGTAGTATTTGTTCCATTACTCCTATGTCTTTATGGAGTTTCAGGCATTCTACAAAAACTGAAGCAAATCTTTTTGTAAATTTCTCTGGATGATTTAGTATAACACTTTCTATAATACTATACGCTCTAAAAGCTAGAAAAGGATGATGGGATTTAAGAGTAACATCTTCCATTGTTGAAAAAATAACTTTTGCTTTCTTCTCTATTTTGATTGTGAAAGCATATTTTTCTATATTCTGGATGGCTGAATAGCAGATATCTTCTTCCTTAGTATTCAAAACTATCTCTGTTAATGCTGAAATAGCAGAATCAATAATTTCCATTTCAGCTTGCAGAATAATTTGTGTAAAAAGTTCTATAGCTCTGACTCTAACATTTTTGTTATGATGCGATTTAAGGATTTTCACAATTCTCTGAACATTTGCCTCTGTTAGAATTTCTTTTATTATAATTGCCTCAAGAGCTTTTAGACCCATTTCTCTTAATCTATCCTCATAAGTTGCTCTAACAATCCCAATGATTAAATCTACCAAGATAGGTATTTTTTCATCTTGAATAAAAACTAAATCAGGATATGCAAAAAGAGCAATTTCTCTGATTTTCTGATCATAAGAAAAGGTAAGAAGCTTAACAATGTCATTTGTATACAAACTCATCTTTGCTAAGGTTTTCTTTTTAACTATAATCTCTTCTAGACATTTGAAAGCTGCTATTCTCATCTCGCTTTCATCAGATGCTTTGAAGAGCATGATATAAGCTTCCGCGATACCAAAAAATGGTGTGTATCTATCAATATTGGTAATAATATTGTTCAAACACCCTATTGCATTTAATCTCTCAATTTCATCAGAGCTCACTCTCAATATTTCTGAGAGTGCAATAGCAACATCTCTGCCCATGTTTGAGTCATCTATGGGAAGTAGAAGAATTGAATTTATTATTGATCTAACATTAGGTTGTTTTTTCAGATATTTATCCTTTTCAACAGAGTTGAACAGCTGTTTTAATTCCAGAGAGTCTTTCCAGTCAAATTTAGTTTTTCGCATACCTTTGCGAATGATTTCGAAATCCTTAGAGAGATTAAAGAGTTGTCCCCCAATATTTTTAGTATATTCGGTGTCGGTTTCCTCTCGGGTTTTCTTAAATTCTTCAAGTAGATCTTCTTCTTCGATTTCCTCGGATGTCATAAGGGAAGCCAAAGCTTGAGAAGCTGCATCTCTTACTCTTGGATTTGGATCATTAAGCTGAGCATTTAGTAGAGCTTCTAAAACAATTGATTCTCTGTAATTGGCAAGAATATATGCAGCTCTTTCCCTCTGAAGAGGAATAGAGCTGTACCTCAATTGTTTAATTAAACCTTCAATATCAGAAGCTTCAGTATGCTCAGTATGCTCACTCATTGGACAATTAAATAGTCACTTTTGACTATTTGAATTTTGTTTTATTATTACAGATAAATCCATAATAAAAGTTTAAAACTTGCAGCTCATTTAATCATTCATGAAAGTTCTGTATATGATGTCCAAACCTAATGAGGATGAAGTAGAAGAAATCATGAGTATTATAGATAAGACAGCTGAACTTGTATTTTTCAGTGATCTTAATGATGATGAAAAGGATGTTGCACTCTCTGAAGCTGAAATTATTCTTGGATTTAGTTTATCGGAAGAACAACTTCAAAAAGCAAAGAATCTGAAGTTTCAACAAACCTTTGCAACAGGTGTAGATAGACATCAAATAAAAATTTTCAAGGAAAGAGGAATAGTATTTGCTAATAATCATGGTCATGCATTTATCATAGCTGAATTTGGTTTTGCACTCCTTAATGCTGCATCGAAAGAATTGATTCAAAACGATCAGTTATTAAGAAAAGGTGATTGGCAACCTAGAAAATATACATCTGTCACCTTATTTGATAAAACTCTCCTTTTCTTAGGATATGGTGAGATTGCAAAAAGCTTCAAGAAACTTATTGAACCTTTCAATATGAACCTTTTAGCTATAAAGAAATCGAAAATAAGTGATGACTCCGATGTGCGAGTTTTCTTACCTGAAGAAAAACTAGAAGCTATAAGTCAAGCAGATTTTATTTTCAATAGTCTTCCTAAAACAAACAACACAATTGATTTTCTTTGTAAGGAGGAATTTGATTCAATGAAACCTAATGCAATTGTAATCAATGTTGGACGCGGTGATACTATTAATGATGAGGCACTCTATAATGCTTTGAAAGACAAAAAAATCAAAGGGGCTGCAATCGACACTTGGTATATATATCCAGATAGTAGAGGAGGAGAAGAACAAAAACCAATGCCTTGTTATCCTTCAAAATTTCATTTTCATAAATTGGATAATATTATAATGAGTCCTCATCGAGCTTGGGCAACAGATCTTTCATTATTTGAAATCACTAAGGATCTTTTACTCAACATAAATAGATTCATCAATGGAGAGAAGTTAGTAAATGTTGTAGATTTAGATGAAGGATACTAGAGATTCTAGTGCTTTGTTTTCATCACAGCTTTAGGGATGAGTCGAGTTCCAACCACACTTATTGCACAGAGAATCCAGATTAGGATAATTATTCCCCATATGTCATAGATATTGTAAGCAGCATCTGCTAACAAAGGTCCTATTACCATTCCTGTCCCATAAACAACACTATATGCTCCCATAGAGCTCCCATAATTTTCCTTCTTCGTAAGATCAGCAAGCAGAGCTAAAGCTGCAGGCGGAAACGCCCCACACCCAATACCTATTACTAACAGAGCTGGAGAAAGATAGAGTAGCATTTTATCATTTGGATGACTAGTACCATACACTAATAGTGTAACAAAAGCTGCAAAGGAAAACATACCAATGTACAAGAAAGGTTTTCTTCCTATGCGATCACTTAGTATCCCATTTAATGGAAAGCCAACTAGTATTGAACCGAATATTATTGCTAGAACAACTAACAAACTAACATCGTGTAGATTTAGTTCACTAGCTAAATCTTCGGATCTTCGTAGTACAATTGCATAGAGACAAATAATTGGTATCCAAACGGGTAGAAGATAACGAATATTCTTATCTTTGAGTACTGTTAGCAATTTTGTTAGGAATCCTTCTTCTGTTACTAAATCAGGTTGGAAAACAGTCTTTCTTAAAAGAATTACAGCGAGAATAAGTGCAATAAAAATCACAACTGACGCAACAATGAACAGAGTTTCTGGTCGGTGATCCAATAAGAAGTACCAGAATGTAGATGTCTCAGGAATTAATCCTTCGAAGTGAATTTCAAGCAAAAGAAATCCTCCTCCAAAACCTAATCCTAAACCAAGGAGTGTCATAGCATCATAGAAACCCATAAATCTTCCGCGTTTATCTGGAGGAGATTTATCTGCAACCATTGCCAAAGTTGATGCAACTTGAGCAGCAGCTCCAACTCCCATTATCATTGAAAAAACAAGAAGAACACCAAAAACCTGTGAAAAACTGAATAAGAGAATCGCTACAGCAGTCACTCCTAAACCTATGAAATAGACTATTTTTCTTCCTACTTTATCAGCCATTACTCCAAAAAATGCTACAGTAAGAAGCTCAGCTAACGGATAAACAATGAACAATAATGTACGTTGTAAAGGTGTGAAACTTACCAAGTAATTTGGATTAGTAAAAATAGCAATTGACATATAGAAACCAGCTCTCATTAGGAGAGTAGTAATGAATACAATAATCAATGGACGGGGGAGAGAAAGTAAATCTTTCAATCTGTTTTTCTTTTCAGTGGGTTCTTGTTCTTCTATTGACATCTTTGTCATAATTACGACGTCTATATTTATTTTTAACTATTAAAACAGCTTACTTTTTTCAATTAATAGAATAACTTAAAACTATGAATGTAATATTTCAGATGACCTTAAAATGAAACACTATCTTGAAGCACACTTTATTCTCAGTGGTCCTCTACCTGACGAAAGTAAAGATGAATTTGATAAATTCTTTAAGGAATTTGTTACAAAAACAAATGAGACAAGAGATGAAGGTAAGTTTGACATTCAAAAATGGGAATCAAAAGAAAATAAACTTAAACTGAAAATTAACTCTGAAGATTCTCTATCACCTCATGTTGCTATCCTGAGGTTACGAAAACAAATATCTAATCAGTTTGGTAAAAAATACAGGTTAGGTGTAAGAGGTTTCAATTTTGAAAAATACATTATTGAGACTGAGATCGAAGAACTTCCTGTTACAGAATTTACTCTTCCTTTAACTAAGAAACTAGACTTCAAAGAAAAAGATGGAAAGAAATGGGTCAAAATTGAGATAGATCCTGAAATTGAAGAGGATTTTGTTGAAAAAGGTACAGTTGAGAGAATTGTTCGAAGGATTGGAGAAAAAATATCCAAACAACAGTATGGTGCTAAGAAAGAACATCACGATATTGTCTGGTATAGTGGGGAGAAGAATCTCTTTACGGAAGAAAACCCAACACAATTAATGCAGAATGCAAACTGGATTCAAAGAACGAGTTACAGAAATCAATGGATTTTGTCACCCACAATAACTACACTTGCTGAAGCTCTTAAACAAATAATGGTTGATTATATTTACAAACCTTTAGATTTCGATCAAATGATGATTCCTAAACTTGTTGACTGGTCTGTTTGGTTAAGGTCAGAACATGCAGAAGGTATTTATCAAGGAGGTTTTGAACCATATTTTGTTGTACAACCAAAAGAACCAACTCCAGAGTATTTCGAGGAAGTAGCTGATTATATCACAATAACAAAAACTATTCCTGAAGAGATGCTTGATCAGAAAGTAACTGCTCCAATTGGTGGTTTATCTTATGCTCAGTGCCCTCCATTTTGGACTTGGTTGTTAGGAAAAACTTTAGCTAAAGAAAGTCTTCCAATAAAAATCTATGATTGGTCAGGTCCAACTTATAGATATGAATCAGGTTCAGCTTACGGTTTTGAGCGGGTGGATGAACTTCACAGGATAGAGACGCTTTTCATTGGTTCACCTGAACAAACAAAGAAAATTGGAGGAGAAGTTCGAGAAAAAATGCGTCAAATCTTCGATGAAGTACTTGATCTAGAAGTACGAGAAGCAAGAGTAATGCCCTGGTGGTTACAACAATCTCATAAAGAAGAGGAAATGGACGCAGAAGAAGAACTAGTTGTAGGAACTATTGATTTCGAAGCTTATATGCCTTATAGGGGAACTAGAGAAAAGAGTGAATGGCTAGAGATGCAGAATGTCTCTGTTATAGGTCAAAAGTATCCGAAAGGATTCTCTGTCAAAGCAGAAGGGAATATTGAACTTTGGAGTGGCTGTTGTGGTGG
>JAEOTK010000176.1 GCA_016839875.1 Candidatus Heimdallarchaeota archaeon | reverse complement strand
GAAAGCTCTGGTGCATTAACTAACTCTTTGAATTTTTCTTCTGGAATTTGATTTAACTCTAAATAAAAGAAGATAGTTTTTTGTTGCATTTTAGCATTGAAATCTTCAACCTTAGCTCTCAATGCTTTTACTTCATCATCTAATGATGAAGTTGAATAAAATAATCCTGAATAGAGATGCAAGTAAAATGCTTTTGTGGAACTCTTTTCATATAACTCAAACCATTTTTTCAGCTGAGCTGGAGTCAATGAATCAGTATTTAGATTCCCTTTTACTTCTTTGATGAGTTGATTTGCATCTTCTTCTATTTCTTTCATATCTTTGTCTATTTGAGGATCATCAGTTCCCTTGTATAAACTTGATAAATCCCACTCAATTATTTTTTGAGACATAAACAACCATCAGAATAATCTATATAAGAATATTACGAGAGGATACAGTATTAGTTTGGCTAAATCGATTGTGTTTTCTAAAACACAATAATAAATAATAATTCTTTCCTTAATGTTATAATATGAAGAAATCTCTTATTATTATCTCATCAAGTGTTTTGATGCTAAGTATAATAATTATTCCAGTAGTTCTTCGACCATACGGTCCTTTTCCGGATCCTTCAAAGTTCTCTAGTTTCATTGAACGAATTGTTCCTGACAATTCGTATTTGCCAGTAATTTACTCTTTAGAAGAATTAGATGCAAAAAGCATTTATTTTGCAATGACAGCAGATATATCACAAATTGAGAACATTGCTCAGCTTATTGAAGAAGAAGAATCATTTCTAAGTACATATAATCCAAAGGAGTTTAATAAAAAAGATTGGAGACGTCATACTTTCATCTATTCAGTTAACTTATCTCTGGGGGTTGAAAAAGAAGAATTTCTTACTTTGTTTAGTATCTTTCAGACACACATGTTTTATCTTAATTATTCTACTGATGATTATTATTCTGTAACATATTTTAATTCTTCAACATCTGATAGAGAACTTTGGAAGATTAATGAAACAGCAGACTATATCTTCTCATCAGAAGCTCCCCTAATATTCGTTAATCAAACAATTGTAATCAGTGATATCTACGCCCCCTTAGCAGGAACAGGGACACATTTTACAAGGTTTATTCTATGTTTCCCTGATGGACAACCAGTCTTCTTTATTTCAAATGAAGGTCCATGGTGGATATCATAAATCGGTAAAGAAATAAAGGGAAAAAGTAAAGGAAATCAAGAAGTAGCTGCAGTTAAATTCACATCTTCAACTAGAACATAGGGTATGAAAACTGGTTGAGAAACTTCCCATGTTTTTACTTGAATACTTTCCTTGCTCATAGCACCAATATTCTTGAAGATATTTAACATTGTATCTGTTATTCTAAGTTCTCTTACTGGTTGTTTGATTTCTCCATTTTCTACAAGAAACATGCCATCTCTGGGTATAGAAGAGAAAACACCATCAACATAACTTGTAAATCTTGTATACCAGTTATTTGTAATGTAGAGAGTAGGTTTTCCTTTTGAAATTTCTAGCAACTCTTCGAAAGTATTTTCACCAGGTTCAAAGAAGATGTTAGAATTTTGAGGAAAGACTATTCCTGCATTTCCTGTGCTGGTTGTTCCAGCTTTTTTCGCAGTTGAAGTGTTATGGATGAATCCTTTAAGGACACCATTTTCAACAATTATGTTTCTACCTGTAGGATGACCTTCATCATCACAAATTCTTGAACCTAAACCATTTGGAAGTAAAGCATCGTCATAAACTGTTACATTATCAGGACCGATTTTTTCTCCGATTTTATCTTTTAACCATGAGAATCCTATCTCTACATTAAATGGATTAGCTGCTCCTGGTGTAGCTGCAATTATATCTCCTGCTACTTTAGGACTCAAAATAACATTGTATTTACCTGGCTCACCATTAGTTCCACCAACAGACATTTTTGCAATTTTACCAGCCTTTTTTCCAGCTGCTTCGAAATCTAATTTGGATGAAAGTCTTCCCACTGAAATACCACTACCAGAACTTGTCTCATCAAAAAAAGATCTTATACTGAATTCGTATCTTGTAGAACTACTTTTGACCGAAGCCCCGTGTGAAGAACGAAGATTGCGTTCTGTTACATCCCATAAAAGTACTCCAGCTGATCGCTTGGCTCCTTCTTCTTCGGCTGCTCTAAGAGCTTTTTCAACATTATCTATAGAGTTATCATGGAATTCAAGAAATTCGGGATCTGCTAGATGTTCAATATTAGGATAACTGAAAGGTCCATCAGATATTCCCATGAAATTTTCGTTCTTAGGAAGAGATCCAGCAAGCTTTTCAAGTGATTCAATTGATGAATTTATAGTATCTATAGAAAGATCTTCAATTTGTGTTGCAACGGTTCTAGCATTTTTAGCTGCAAAAATACTAAGGATTGTAGAAGCCCAGTTTTTGGCTACAGTAAATTGACTATCAGCAAAACGTAATTGTGACCTGTTACTCCTTTGGGTTTCAATCACAAATTCATTGAAATTTAACTCATTAAGCTTATTCACTGAAGCTTCGATTATATTGTCTATATTCATTTTATCTGGCATCTAATCACCTTACCTCCACATTCCTTATTCTCATAAACGACCCTCCATGATACACTGGAGCCCCTTGCATTGGATCTCCTTTTCCACAAGTTGCAGCATCGAATTCAAGTAATTTGTTTTTAGCTACAGCATCAACTGAACCCCACAATTTTGGAGTAGTTGTTTCAATATTTGGTCTTCTGACAAGATGTTTAACTTCTCCATTTTCGATCAAATAAGCTTCTAATCCTACATACTTTGAATGAAATCTTCTATCATCAATATTCCATTCTGTAAAATTATGCATTAAAACACCAAGTTTCACATCCTCTAACAATTCTTCAAGAGTGAAATCTCCGGGTTCGAGATATGTATTAGCCATTCTTGGTATAGGCTCTCTGTTATACCCAATTGCTCTGGCAGCAGCAGTACTAGAAGTATCCATAAAAGCTGCTGATTCTCTATTGTGTAACATATCTTCAAAGATTCCTTTCTTAAGTAAGTATCTTGGTTTTGCCTTTACAACTTCATCGTCATAAAGATAATAACCATATGAACCTTCGAGAGTTGAATCATCTATAATTGTGACTTTATCTGATCCTATTCTCTCTCCTATCATGTCTTTGTTCAGATAACTCTCTCCAGCTTGAGCTCCTTCTCGTCCAAGTATTCTATCACCTTCTGATGGGTGACCTTGATTTTCATGACACATTATGCCTATCACATTGGGACCAACCACGTAATCAATGATTCCTGTTGGAGCTTCTTTAGCTTCTGTTACAATCTTACCAAGAGTTCTCGCTTCTTTCTCGATATATTCTTCTATTTTCCAGTAATCCAAAGCTTCGAATCCTCCAGATTTTCCTTTTTGTATCGTCAATTGTTCTTTGGTACCAGAATTGGGATTTACTGCAACAGCTAGACCGAACAGTTGTAGAAGATCAATCTCACTTTTGATTTTCGCTCCTTCATTCGTCAAGACATATTTCTCTTCTGTTTGATCAATCATTTGGAAAAATCTATATGGAATTATTGCACCGGTTTGGAGTTCTGCTAGTATTTTATCTAAACCTATAAGTCGGTTAATTTTGTCTTCAGGATCTACATCCATAGGTCTTTTTCCATTTGTACCTAAGGATTTGTAGTTTGCTTCATGAATCTCTTCATCACTAAAGACGATTTTCTTGGCTCTTTTTTTGCCTGTAGCTTCTGCCATTTTAGTTGCGAAAGCAACAGCTATTTTCATCTCATCTTTAGTCATTTCATTGAAACTTGCAAAACCTAATCCGCCATCCTTTAAGACTCGTATTCCTATACCATTGGTGCGGAAAAATCCTCCTAATTCAGGTACTCCATTCTTCAAAATACTTATGTTATTGTTGGTTCTTACAAGCCTAGCTTCAATGTACTTAGCTCCAAGCTTATTCCCTTCATCTAT
>JAEOTK010000027.1 GCA_016839875.1 Candidatus Heimdallarchaeota archaeon | reverse complement strand
AAGTTTAAAGAAAAAATAAGGGAAACTTCCCTTCCCTCAAATATTATTTTGCTGTGTTTTTTATCATATTTTATATTATGAAGAGTTGCCAAGAAGCGAATATTCCTACCAACACAATGGAAAGAGCTACGAGTATTGAGTAGTGAATTCGTCCAGATAATTTCCAGTACGGTTCTCCTTTTGTGCTTTTTATTCCAAACCATGCAAACCATGTAAATACTAATAGAGATATTACTGATAAAAGAAAAAGAAATGGAAAAATTAGCAGTCCATTAAAGGATTTTATTATTTCTGTAGTAAGCAAAATATCATTATTTAGCTTTATTGCAGTCATTACTACTATAATGGTCCCTAAGATGAAATTTACAAATATTCCCCATCTTGCAAATTTTTGGATTTTTGGATTTTTCTCTTTTTCTTTAATCACACCTTTAATTCCTCTTACACCCCAATAACCAACAGAGATTAGCATAATAATTAGAAGACCTGCTACTATTCCTGTTTCTAATTCCGATCCATAATAAAGAGAATGTGTTCTTTCGAAAGCGTAAAAGGGTCCTATGAAATTTGTGTAGAAATGTCTTATTTCTCCTCTATTATTCTCGATAAAAGCTAATTCGAAATTGTACTCACCAGTAGTTTCTACGAAATAGTTAGGTTCAACTTCTACAAATTCCAATCCGTTTATATTGGTAACAATTAGGTGACCTTCTTTAGCTGTTATAGTAATGCTTTCGGTAAGAAAATCTTTCTCTTTCATCAAGGTTTTATCGGAATAAATCCTTCTAGATGAAACATAAAATCCATTAAACTTTCTTGCTCTTCTCTTATATCCTTGGATAGGTTCTATATTCATTACAGGTTTTGTGAGATATTCTTCTGCAAATGCATCAAAAAGTTCAGTTCTTGCTAATGATCCACCTATACTATTATAGGATGCGAAAACTCCAATATCAAGTTCAGGTATCAACATCATACGACTATGGAAAAACAACGTGTCTCCACCATGTCCCATTAATCTCTCTTCACTTAGATCAAATTGATAAAAACCCAAACCCATTCCACACAGATGCTCATTGGGATGAAACTGATTGGCTAACATCATTTCAACAGTATCTTCTTCAAGAATTCTATTACCATTATAGCTTCCATTGTTCAATAGTGCCATCATAAAGTTAGACATATCTGAAGCTGTAGAGCTTACTGATCCTGCAGGATAAACACTAATATATTCAAAATATCTAGGGATTTTATACTCATCATGTCCTGAAGAAATTCGTGAAGATAAATCTCCAGGTAAGGGTTGTCGGAATGTACTGGAATTCATTTTTAATGGAGTAAAAATTTCGTCATCTACATATTGTTCAAAATCATTTCCTGAAACTTCTTGCACTATATAACCCAGTAAAGCAAAACCATAATTAGAATATGAACAAGCAACCCCTGGAGGTCGAACTCTATCAGGAATTCGTTCTGCTAATAACTCCTCTAAAGGTGTGAGAATTTGAGAACTTGCATGAATAGTTTGAATATCTGCAACTTCAAAACCAGTTGTATGTGTAAGTAAATGCCTTAAAGTGATAGATTCCTCATATGTATCTGGTATCTGAAAAGCAGTGAGATAATTGTTAACATCAACATCTAAATCTAGCAATCCATCCTCCACTAGTTGCATTACAGCTGTTGCGGTAAATAATTTGGAGACTGAACCAATTCTAAATATAGTTTCATTCGAAACAACAGGAGTTTCAGAAACAGAATCAGCGACTCCATATCCTTTTTCAAGAAAAACCGCACCATCTTTAACCATAGAAAAAGTAGCACCAGCTACAGAGTAATTCTCTAGCTGATCTGGAATAATACTATCTAAGAAAACCTCAAGTTCAGCAGGAGATGTTAGATCTTGTTTTGTATTTTTGAAATCATTCAATTGAAAATTATTATTTATAGAGATATCACTGATTACGGTTTCAGAAGTAGAAACTGAAGTAAATAGAAAAACACTAACAACTGCAATCACACAAATCTTTTTAGTTAATTTGCCCTTAATGCTCATCATTCGTTAAAATTATTAACATGAGTTCTTATAAAGCTAAGTAAACGTGTTTCAATGTTTAGCTACTAATATAAATGTATGTTGTTTAATAGTTGTAATGGCTGAAAGTAAAACCAGATTCGCTATCATCACCAAGAATCTAGTAAAAAACTACGAATTGGAAAATAAAGAGAGTGTTCCTGTTCTAACTGGATTGGATTTAGAAATAGAGAAAGGTGAATTTGTATCAATAATGGGAGTTAGTGGAAGCGGAAAATCTACTCTAGTTAACATTTTATCAACTTTGGAAACTCTCACTGCGGGAGAAATAAGAATAGATGATATTCAACTTATAGATCTGAAGTCTGAAGAACTTCTGAAGATCCGTAGAACACATTCTGCAATAATTTTCCAAAACTTTGCTTTAATTGATTATCTGACAGCTGTTGAAAATGTTAAATTGCCGATGGTTGTTAGGGGGATTTCTGACATAGAAGCTGAAACTAAAGCCAATGAGTATTTAGAAGCTGTTGAACTTTATAGTAGAAAAGACCATTTACCAGAAGAATTGAGTGGAGGAGAAAAACAAAGGGTAGCAATTGCTCGAGCTCTAGCTCATAACCCTTCTATTATTTATGCAGATGAACCAACTGGGAACTTAGACGCAATTACTGGAATGAAAATTATCCAATTGTTTAAAGAGATTAGTCACAAAATGGACGTTTCTGTAATAATGGTTACTCATGATTACACTGCAGCAAGTGAGACAGATCGAATCTATATTCTTCAAGAAGGTAAAGTGATTGAAGAGAAATTAAGAAATGTCAAGAAGAGGAGATAAAATGAAGATAAAAGATTTCTTTTCACACATTGGCTATTCCATTCATTCAATCTTTTCACATAAAAGAAGAAATCTGTCATTAGGTGCTGGAATAATATTGGGAGCTGCTATCTTTTCAAGCATTTTCTTCTATGGTTCCTTAGTAAATACAATTGCAGTTCAAGATATAGTCAATGACATAGAAGGTGAAGTATTTTTCTATCCAAATGAAGATGTAAATTTTACAGAATCTCCATCTGAACTCACAGATTCTATTTTAGAAAATGAAGAATTTAGTGATGCTGTAGTTTTTCATGGAGAAGCTGTCACCTATGGAATTGAGTATAGAACTTCGTTTTATTTAATAGAAAATGAATCTTCAGAAATAATAAGGTTCCCCTTTCAAGAAGATTTTAGTGCAAAAATCTTTGACTCTCAAAACCAAGAAAATGAAATAATTCAGAATATTAAACTAGTTAGAGGTGAACTTGATTTCAATAATGGAGGATGTTTATTATCTGATAGGATGTATCGAAAGTACGGTTTATCTCTCGGAGAAAAACTTAATTATAATATGACAATTGGTCAAATTGTTATTCATCCAAATGGTTATACTTATACAAGTTTGTATTATTCACTAGTGAATCTAACAGTATCAGGTTTCTTCCAATCAGAGTTCTTTGATGAAGAATCTGTGATTTTTACCTCAGCTGGTCTGGAATCTGAATTGATGGAAAGACTCGGTAATTTCAAATTATATAGTATCTTAGCTAGATTAGATTATTCAACATTACCTGTAAATGATATACAGGAATTAAATAAGAAGTTAGATAAATTAGTTCAAAAAGTTGAAATACAAAATCAAGGGAAAATTCTAGGAATAAACATTGTTTCTACCTTTCTAGGAGAAAATCAAATCAGGATAATTATTATGCAGCTTATTGATACTATTCTTTACATTCCTGCTATTTTCCTATCCCTGATTCTAACAACTTCAGGAACGGAATTAGCGCTGCAAGAACGTAAGTATGAGGTTTCTTCTTTGAAATCACAAGGAGCAAATCCAAAACAAATCAAGCAAATGATATACTCTGAGGTAGCAATTGTTGGTCTATTCGCATCTACTATTGGAATACTAATAGGTTCAGTAATTTCATCTGTAGTTTTGTCCATTTCGCGTTTTATGACTGTAGATTTTTCTACTTTTGGCGAAGCTTTTAGAACTATTAATGTAACTCCTCTCTCAATTCTTGGAACTATCTTCATCTCATTATCTGTATCTCTAATTGCTACTTTGAATAAAACAAAGAGCTTCATTTCTCAAGAAGTGGTTGAAGGAGTTACTATAGACAAGAAGAAACCTAATCTTTTGAAAAGAATATATGCTGATTATATCATATTTATTATTGGGATTGTCGGTGTTATCCTTCATTTCATTCAAGATTTAAATCCCGATATTTCTTTTGGTTTCTCTACAGTATTAATTCAATTCATATCCCCTGTGTTTTTGTGGTTTGGAGCTGCCTTTATTGCAAGTCGTGTTGCTACAAGGATACCTGAAATTCTTGATAGATTTATTATTAAAATCTTCAAAGACATAGGGATGCTAATTAAAAGGAGCTTGAGCAGACGTAATCAGCAATTTCCTCGAATAGCTGTACTTCTTTGCTTATCTATATCACTCGGTGTTTTAGCAGCAATTCAAGGTCATACTGGTGATATGGTTATTGATAGACAAGCAGAATATATAACTGGTGGTGATTTGAAAGTGGAAATCTACACTTCATCTCTTTCTCTTTCAGAAGATAACTTCACAGGATTTGAACACCAAATTGAATCAGTTGTTCCAATTTATTACGCAAATCTAAAATTTTCAATATCTGCTATGTATTACCGGACTGCACACTGCTATGGAGCTGATATCTCAAAATATAAAGAAGGGGCTATTTGGCACAAAGATTCAATTGCGAATTTTAAGGATTGGAGAGAAGGTTTATTGCAAATTGAAAATGACCCACTAGGAACTATCGCTGTAAATAAGGAAGTATTGGAACATATAGAGGCAGCAGAAAACTCCACACTAGAATTTGCTAGTCAATTATCTTATCTACCTACTTCTTCAGCAAATGCGGAAGTAATCTACGATCATTTGCCAGCAATAGAGAATGCTCCTCCATTTTCTAGTGATATTAGTGTATTAACAGATAAAGAATTTCTCTTAACTAATTTCAAGAACGATACAAGAATAATCAGAGCTATTGTTAATCTAAAACCGGATCATGAAACATCCATAAGTGTTCTGCAAACAGAGTTGATAAATACTTTTGATTGGATAAACGAAATTTACACATATGATGACATTCTTCTAGAAGTAGAAGATGAGCAAGGTAGATTTTATGGTATTCCAGGTTTACTATCAGTAGATTATATCGTAGCGATTTCTTCTATATTGGTTGGAATTTCAATCTTCATGTTTATGATTATTAATAAGAGAAGAAGAGAATTTGCAATTTTTATAGCAGAAGGAACCTCAAAGAGACAGATAATCAAATTAGTTTTGTGTGAGATACTATCTATTGCTTTGTTTTCTACACTGTTCGGTTTTGCAATTGGATTTTTATCTGCTTACCAATTTAATGGCTTCTTTGAAGTATTTGATCTAGCTTCTTTTAATAGAATGCTACAAATACCAGTTACATCACTCGTATTAACGGTTGTTTTTTCCTTTATAGCAATAATCCTTGCTACAATAATACCAGCAATTTCAGCAT
Organism: Candidatus Heimdallarchaeota archaeon; assembly: GCA_016839875.1. The sequence goes on along the minus strand of JAEOTK010000027.1, from coordinate 4,905 downwards.
CAAGAATCAACGTTGTGGAGGAGATGAGAACTTATTAGGTGATAGTATGGTAAAAAGAGCAAATGGAAACAATACTGAAGTTCAACCTCTACCAGACGATCTTTCCAATCAGGTTATTGATCTCTATCATGTTTATGGTTTAAAACTCCAGAATAAAGTCGTCGCATTGAAAGGAGTATCCTTCGATATAAAGAAAGGTGAAATTTTAAGCATTCTTGGTCCGAGTGGAAGTGGGAAATCAACTCTTCTTCTCTCTTTAGGTGGGATGTTAAAACCTACAGCTGGCAAGATAATTTATCCAGATGGAATAGATATTACAAAACTTCCTGAGGAAGAAATGCATAACTTCAGAAGAAGCAATATCGGGTATGTTTTTCAAGAACATAATTTAATCTACCATCTTACAGCTGAAAAGAATATAGAAATGCCAATGAAATTGAACTCCATTCCTTTAAATGAAAGAAGAGAAAAATCTACTGAATTAATGAAGAAACTGGGGATATTCCATAGACGAACTCACACTCCTAATAGACTGTCAGGTGGAGAGTTACAGCGTGTATCAATCGCGAGAGCTTTAGCTAACGAACCGCAATTAATTTTGGCAGATGAACCCACCGGAAATTTAGATTCTGAGAAATCTTCGCAAATACTTGATTTGTTTAAAACACTATCAGATGAAATGGGAACTTCATACTTAATCTGTTCTCATGATCCAATAGTCGGAGAATTTTCTGATAGATCTTTAGAAATTAATGATGGTGTAATCATAGGTGAACATGGTTTTGGTGTCAATCTAATGGATTTAGACAGTTCAAGACTGTTGGTTATGGACAATCAAAATAGGATTACTCTTCCAGAGAATGCTGTAGAAGAAGTATCAGGTGCATTTCTTTATACTTGGGAAGTCAAAGATAAAGGGATATTTCTTCAACCTTTAGGAAGTGAAACTACTATAGATACTCAGAAGATTAAACACTGTCCAAACTGTAAGAAGGAAATTCCTCCAAAAACCTACTCCTGCCCAAGATGTGGAGCTAAGCTTTCTAGAATAGTGCATTGAAGTACTTATGTAGCTCCACTAATATTTTAATACTCAACAGTTTAACAATACGCATATGCAATTTGAGGAATTAAGTTTTGAAGAAGCTCCAAGAATTAAAGATAAAGTTCCAGGAACCAATTCGAAGAGAATTTTAAGACTTCAAGAAGAAATAGAAGGCAAACCTGTTTCTTATCCCAAAGGTTCTCCTGTTGCTTTCGCTCAAGGATTTGGCGCAACCATTAAAGATGTTGATGATAATATCTTCATTGATTTTTTCGGTGGAGCAGGTGTTTTAGCTCTTGGTCATTGTAATCCTTATATCGAAGAAAAAGTAATAGAGCTTCAGAAGAAAATAACTCATACTTTGGATTTTCCTACAGAAATTCGGTTGGAGATCGTTGAAAAAATACAAAAAGTTCTCCCCGGTAATTTAAGGAATAACTCTAAAGTCATATTTGGTGGTCCAACTGGTTCTGATGCCGTAGAAAGTGCTATCAAATTGTCTAAAACAATAACAAAAAGGCACGGATTAATTGCTTTTGAAGGTGCATACCATGGAATGTCATCTGGTGCTTTAGCTTTAACTTCAGGTAAATTCTGGAAAGAGAAATATTTGCCCTTAATACCAGAAGTTCATTTCGTTCCTTTTGCATATTCTTACAGATGTCCTTTCAAGACAAAAACCGCTGAAGAATGTGCTAAAATAACAGCAGATTTCTATGAACATGTCTTAGAAGATCCTCATTCAGGTGTTGTTAATCCTGCAATGACAATAGTTGAACCTATTCAGGGTGAAGGTGGAACTATAATACCTCATAACAGTTTTATCAAAAGAATAGCAGAAATAAATAATCAGTATGAAATTCCAATTGTCTTTGATGAAATACAAGCAGGATTTTGTAGAACAGGTAAATTCTTCTCATCTGAACACTCAGGAGCGTCACCGGATATTATTACTCTGTCAAAAGCTTTAGGGGGAGGTTTTCCTCTGTCAGCTATTGCGTATAGAAAAGATTTGGATGTTTGGTCAAAAGCTGCCCACATAGGCACTTTTAGAGGAAATGTAACAGCTATGGCAGCAGGTTCTGTGTCTATTGATTTCATGCTACAAAATAATTTGGCTAAATATACAGAAAATCTCGGGAATCATCTTTTATCAATCTTAGAAAAACATGAAAGAAATTCTGCAATCATTGGTGAAGTCAGAGGGAAAGGATTGATGATTGGAGTTGAGATTGTATCTGATAAAGAAACTAAGAAACCTTCTCCTGAACTTTGTTCAAAGATTAGAGATGAGATGTTTCAGAGAGGTGTGATAATAGAGATAGGTGGACATTATAACAATGTACTACGTTTTCTACCTCCACTAATTATAACTAAAAAACTAGCTGAAACTGGCATTGAGATATGTATTGAATCAATAGAAAAAATTGAATCCGAAATAGCTTAATAATTTAAGAGGATTTATATCTTCTAATCTTGCTTGTTGAAGTGTTATATTTCACTAACCCTATTAGAATCATCAGAGCACAGATAACTCCATCCAGGACTGGTACTACTAGTTCTTTTTCTAATCTTTTATCCATACCAGTCATTCCTGCACATCCCAAGACAATTACTTCTGCCCAATCTTTCTTAATAGCAAGTTTAGCTGTTTCTAGGTACATTTCTTCTTCACTAAGTTTCTTATGTTCCTCAGTAGGAGCTCTAACAGATGCCAAAACGTCTTGAAGATGATATTTCCGAATCAAAGCTTCTTTATTAGGGATGGACTGTTCTGTCATTGAAATAACAGAAAATTTGTGTCCTATCATAGATGCTATTTTCATAGAAGCTTCCCCAATTCCTACAACTGGTTTGCTAGTTACTTCTTTTATTGCATCCAGATTAGGGTCACAGTGACATGCAATTATGTAACCATCAAACTCATTCTCATTTTCTTTGACTAATTTTATCATTCCAGGTGCTGCTTTGATTTGATCTTCGTATGTTTCAATGAATTTTGGTGCTCCTTCTGTATGTTTACAAACCACTTTAACTTTACTTTTAACAAAAGCTTCAGCAGTTTTCTGGATAGCTTCAGTCATTTCCAAATCGCTATTAGGATTGATAATTAAGATTTTCATGAATAAATTCCCCTTCTTGCTACTATCTTTGCTTTCTGTTTCACATAGTTAATCGTTTTCATTAAAGTTTCTGCGGTTGTAGGTGTAATCGCAACTAATCGAAGAACTGCTCTTTCACCTAGCTTTGTTAAAGATATAGAATGTTCTCTCCCCGAGATGACCTCCTCATAAACATGCTTTAGAAATTTATTCATCTGATTTTCAGATATTTGATCGTTTTTTACACGAAAGCAAATTATGCCTGTTTCAGGTACATTACACAGTTCTATTTCTTCATCAGTCTTGAGGGAATTGTAAATAGATTCAATTGCTTGAATTGGTGATTTGAGTCGTTCTTGGACTTTTGAGATTCCTTGAAACCTTATTGATGTAACTAAAGATAATGCTGAAAAAGGTCTTGTAGATGGTGGTGATTTCAATCCAGGACTTGGAACATTCTCTCCTTCTCGATAAATATAATCACTCCTTAATGACATTCGATTGAATTCTTCTTTTTGACGTACAAAAAGAATAGAGTTAGGAATTGGAATACCAAATTGCTTATGCGGATCCCAAGAGACTGAATCTGCAAGTTCTATGCCTTTGAATCTTTCTTTATATTCAGGAATTAACGAATAAGCTAAACCATAAGCACCATCTACATGTAACCAAGCATTAATCCTCTGACATACTTCGAAGATTTGTTGTACATCGTCTATTGAACCTGTAGATGTTGTTCCTGTAGTTGCTACAATACAAAAGATATCATGATTTTTCTGCAAATTCTCAATGGTCTCTTGCATTTTAGGAATATCCATCCTCCTATTTTTATCAACTTCAAGAGTTAGAAGATTCTTCTCTCCAAGTCCTAAAATTCTTACTGCGTGCTTGAGGGAAAAATGAGCATCAATAGAAGTAAGTACTACTAATTTATCTGGATGTTCAAATCCCTTAAATCCTTCTTGTGCAAAATCAAATCCCTCCTGTTCGGCTTTCCAGTGAAGTGCAAGATATAAGGCTTGTTGATTAGCATAAGTTCCTGAGTACATAAAAGTTCCATCTGAATTTGAATCAAATTTGAAAAGAGAACATAGAGCTTTAATACATAATTCTTCCAGCATTGCTCCGCCAGGGGATACGTACCAATCTGTTACACCTTGATTGTATTTTAAAGCAAGATCCGCACCGATTTTTGCTCCTTCTTCAGGAAAATCATTGAACATGGAAAGAAATCCTGGATGATTATACTTCATTAAATGAGGTAATAATCGCTCTTCTAACATATGTTTAAGCTCTTTAGCTGGAATGCCTTCTTCTTGAAAACTAACTAATGGTTTTAAGTCATCTATTATTTTTGCTGGAGTTGCTCCAGAGAAAATATAATCATAATTCTCCTTATCCATAGTTTAATCACTTCTCACGAAGATTTAAAGATATATTATTTTACTGTAAAATAAAAGTACTGTAAAAAACGATGGAAAGACGATAAATGGTAGATCTCAATATCATCAATGGAAGAGCATTTGTTAATAATGAAATAGTAGAAACAGGATTAAGTATTGATAATGGTAAGATAGTAAAGATTTGTAAGTCAAAAACTCTTCCTACTGCAGATAAGACTATTGATGCAACAAACAGATTCATACTTCCAGGAGGAATAGATGTACATACACATATTTTAGATTTAGAATTCTCTTACAGAGAAGATTTCTACACTGGAACACAAGCAGCATCTTCTGGAGGGATAACAACTATCTT
>JAEOTK010000175.1 GCA_016839875.1 Candidatus Heimdallarchaeota archaeon | reverse complement strand
TGGTGTAGTTGGCTTCATAATCTATTTCATCTACGCTTGTTATGGACTAGTATATAATGAGGTAGGAGTCTATCCTCTAATATCATTACTCTATGCACCATTAATTTTGATAACTCTACGCTCAAAACGAAAAATGGGAACATTATTGTTATCTCTAGCTGGTGAGAATAAACCTAAAGCAATGAAGAAACTAATTTCTAGAAAGGATATTGATCTTGAAAGTCTGAATGAAAATTTTGATATTTCACCTCCATTGTTTAGAATTTGGTTGGCACTCATTCTTACAAAAAGAGGTGAAAAAACTGCAACAACACAGAAGGTTCTTACAATGCTTACAAGCAGCTTTCCTTTAGAGAGAGCAACTGGAGCACTCTGTTTGCTATACCTTAATGACGAAAACACAGTTGAGAGAATTACTAACATTCTAGAAAATGATGCTGATCCAAGGGTAAGAGATGCAATAGCATATGGACTAAGATACTATGAAAATCTACCTGAAGAAATCTATAAGAGGATAATTGATTCTCAACATTACGAAGATGATGCTAAAGTTTTAGAAACTATCAAACAAACACTATCAATTCTGGATGAGCGATTCTCTCCTGAAATGCAAGAGGAAGAAGTTCTGCTTGAAGAGATTTAGCTTCATTTCCAATGTAGAGAAAGTTATTGAAGTATAATTCTTGCATCTACTGGAAAAAGACCATCTTCATTAGCTATTATTGGATTTATATCCATTTCTGCAATATAATCTCGATTTTCCCATGCTAGTTCGGATATTCTAACAATAATATCTGCAAGTTCATTTTTATTTACTTTAGGCATTCCTCTAAAACCATCTAGTAAAACTCCTGCTTTTATCTCATCTATAGCACCCAAAGCTTGTTCTTTTGTTGTGGGACACATTCTAAAAACAACATCTTTTATTGCTTCAACAAGTACTCCACCAACTCCAAAAAGAAGTACAGGTCCGAACGTTTCATCATCTTGAGTTCCGATTATCAGTTCTAATCCTTTCTTCACCATTTTTTCTATTAGAACTCCTGCAACTTCTACATTCTTGAATCTTAGCATGTAATCGTTGAAAACAGCAGCTACCTCTTTTTCATTTCCGATACCTATAGTAACAGCACCCGAATCTGTCTTGTGTAGTACTTGAGATGACATTAGCTTCATAACAACAGGGAAACCAAACTCTTTTGCTTTGCTAATTGCTTCTTCTACACTTGTAACTAATTTCGAGGGGGGAATACTTACTCCAATATTTCTTAACACTTCTTTTGATTCATGTTCCAACAATGCAGTTCTATTTTCTTGCTTAACCTTTTCAAAAATATCTTCGTTGTTCATTTGCCTTCCTCCACATCAATTTGCTTGGGATCTATCCCATGTTTTCGTAAATACTTTGTATAATCTGTAAGCATTCCCAAAGCTCTGACTGCCCTTCCTGGACTTGGAAAAACAGGTATATCCTCCTTCATGAGTTCCTTTGAAGCATGATCTGCTTCATCTCCTCCAACCAAAGCTGTCACAAAAGGTTTCTTATCTCTCTTTGCAATCTCTTTTGTTATTTCGATGTATTCATTGATATCCAAATCTGGTATAACTGGAATACAGAGATTAACTATAGAGTCAACATTTGGATCATCATATATTGCCTCTAATGCTATTCGATAATCTTCAGCAGTTGCACTTCCAGTCAAATCTATAGGATTACCAGTCGCATAGAAGGAAGGAAAAGTTTCATCTAATTTCTTCTGTATATCATCAGAGAATTTTGCTAATTTTAAATTGCAATCCGAAACCATATCGGATGCCATAACACCTGCTCCACCACCATCAGTGACAATAGCTACGCGGTCATTTAATGGTAAAGGTTGAGTCCCAAATGCAAGGACACAATCTTCCAGTTGATCCCATGTAATGACTCTGATAATTCCTGCATCTTCAAGCAAATCATCAACAATTGCATCATTGGAAGATAAAGCAGCAGTGTGAGAAGCTCCAGCTTTGGCTCCTGTTTCTGTTCTATTTGCCTTGATGCCCATTATTGGTTTCTTCAAAGAAATTTCTCTTGCTTTTTCCATAAACTTACGTCCATTTTTAAAATCTTCAAGATATATAAGAATCATCTGAGTATCAGGATCGTTTCCCACATATTCCAAAGAATCTGTTTCATTGATATCGCTTGCATTTCCATATGAGATGAATTTAGATACCCACCTAGCAGTACCTAATCGAGATAGTTGATCAATGAAAGCTGCACCAAAAGCACCACTTTGAGTAAAGATAGATACAGGACCGTTTTTAGGTCTTTTTAATTTTGAACCAGGTAAAAACATTGTATCAAAACCCAATGCAGGCGAATAAATACCAAGACAATTTGGCCCTATAACATTAATCTCATATGATTTCATTATATCATACATCTGTTGTTGGAGTTTGATTCCTTCTTTTCCGATTTCAGCAAAACCTCCGGTAGTAACAATTATGTTTTTTATACCTTTTTTTCCACATTCTTCTAAAGCTTGCGGAGCATATTTTGCAGGCACTATAAGACAAGCAGCATCTATTGATTCTTCAATCTCTAACACTGACTTATACAATTTCTGACCATAAAGTTCTCCTCCTCTCGGATTAACTAAGAAAGTCTTTCCTGGAAAAGTGTGAACAAAATTATAAGCTACAACATTTCCTGGTTTGTTAGGAGTGGTAGATGCACCAACTACACAGAATGTCTTTGCATTGAAGAAGTTTTCAAGTTTTGACACCATTACAATCAAGCATCTTATCATTAATTTTTTTTAAAAGATTTTGGAATCATACTTTAAGCTGTTTTAGTTTAGTCAGCTAATAGTTTGCAAAGAAATATAAATGGGGATTTCCCTATTTTAATCATGCCAAGAAACAGATTCTTATTTGATTTATTGGGATTAGTTCTAGGTGTTGCAGTTGCATATTTGATTGGTTTTTTCATCCCAACTACTGAAACAGCTACTTCGATCTTAATTACAATAGGTGGTATTCTCGCAGGAGGTGTTATATTAGGATTCTTTGCATACAGGAATGATGGGGTTAAAATCGCAGGAATAATATGTGGACTCATTGCTGCTGTAGGAATAGTATTTGGTATTCTCATGATTACAGGTGTGGGAGATTTTCTAACAGTATTTTCTGAGAATGTGATTACAGCTCTTGTAGGAACAGCTTTAGCTCCTGTTTTCATTATAATTGCAATCATGCTAATAGTGGGGAGTGTGCTTGTTGGTTTAGTATTTGTAGGGGCATCAGCTATTGGTTCAGTTATTGGTGAAGCAGTTTGGAAAGATAAACAAGCACTTCCTGTTGCACAAACTGTTTCAGAAGGCACATATCAACCAATATCACCAGATGATTATCAACCAGCAACAGCACCTGCACAACAACCGTACGCAAAGTCTAGAGTATGTCCTAATTGTGGTATAAGCAATACTGGTACAGAAAATTTTTGTACAAATTGTGGATCCAAGCTTGAATAAATTATAATTTCTCCCTTTTTTCTTTTCTTTATTTTAGTAGCAAGTAGTTTGAACTTAGTTGTTAGAGACAACCTTTTTTATCAAAAGGTAATTCTTCATTTTATGAGTGAAAATCATCCTATTCCTCTTTACTGGAGCACCTCTTATCAGAAAGAGATTTTAGCAAAAATATCAGCACTAAAGGAAAAAGAAATACAAATTGACCAATCACTATTTTACCCGGGAGGAGGAGGACAATTATCTGACATTGGAATCGTAATTATAGATGAAAAAGAGTATGAGATAATAGAGGTATACAAATCTGAAGATGGAATATGGCATAAATTGGATAAAAAAATCCCTGAAAACATAGAAGAGAATCAAGATGTTTTGTTAAAATTAAATTGGAGAAAACGTTATGCATTCATGAAAGCACACTCTGCCCAGCATCTCATATCACATCTGCTAAAGAGATTATATGATTGTGATACAGAGAAAGCTAATTTTGATGAGTATAAAATCGATATAGAACTTACTAAATCTCTTACTCCCAATGAAATTGTTGAAGCAATAAACGAAGCAAATGATCTAATAGAAAAAGAGGTTGTTGTGAAATCAATAATTGTCGATAGAGATACGTATCAAAAAGAATACAAACAAAAAGCAAGAGGAAAAATATCGGAAGAAGAAACAGTAAGACTGATACAAATAGGCGAAGAAGGTCTTGATTTAACCTGTTGTGGTGGTATTCATGTTAATAATCTATCTGAAATTAAAGGAATAGTATTAGATACCGTCAAAGATAATAAAATAAAACTATATGTTGATAAAGAAAGTTTGGTCTTCGCAAATCAACAAAGTTTACTTATGATAGAATTAGAAAAAATTACTGCAAAAAAAGATGAAAAAATGCTAAAGATGATTAGAAACAAAATCATTGAAAATGATCTGTTGGTAGAAGGAACCTCTGATTTGTTAAAATTACTTTTCAAGAATCTTGAATACTTAAGTGAAAAGATAGAAGGTAGAAACATAGCTTTGCTTTCTTTACCTACAATAGACAGACAAACTATACAATATTCTGCTAGAGAACTAGTAGAAAATGTGTTTGTAGCTATAGCAGCCAGAAATGAAATTCTTTACTTGCTTTCTTCTGATAACGAAATTAAAGCAATTGAAATTGCAAAATCTTTAATGAAAAAAATAGATACAAAAGGTGGAGGAAACAATAATTTTGCTCAACTTTCTTTCAAAGGAACCGATAATCCTCTAGATTTGGTTAGAGAAACAATTACATTACATTTGAAATGAGTTTTAGTAGAATAAATCATCCTTTGATCCAATATAGGTGTAGGTGATTGGGTCTGTTTTTTCATTTCTTTGTACTTTTTGATCATCGATTAATTTGTTCAGATGAGCTATCATATTAGCAGGAGGTGCAATCACGGAGTATGGATGGTACCATACAATTCCTTGAGAACTATGTACACGTTCAATCAAATCGTCTATTGTCAAGTATTTTTGTTCTGTCATTGCCATTATCAACTGATTTTCGAATTGCATAAAAGCTTCTTTAACATCATTGATATATGGAATAACATGCCTATCTTCTTGATATCCATCATGAGCAGGGCAAATCATAGAGATTTTTGCATTTTCTAAGAATTCAATGTTTTTGAACCACTCCTTATAGCTACCTGAATAATCTATAAGATAACTATGTGGCAGTGCTGGATAAAGATTTAATGCATCACCTGAGAACATGGATCTCTCTGATGTTGAAAAGAACATACTATGACCATAACTATTACCATCAAAGTTGACTACCATCAGTCTTGTTCCATCCAATTCAAATTTCTCACCATCTTTGAATAGAATATCTGGCTTAAGCTTGTCTAAATCATCAAAGGGATCTTTTTTGACTGCAAAGTATAAGCGTTCTTTTCTTGTAAATTTGAAATGCTTATTCTTAATCATGTTTTTAGGATTTTTGAGTACTTCCTCACATTTTTCATGCATTGCAATTTGAGCATTTGGGAACATTTTCTTTAGCTTGTACACTCCTCCCATAACATCTGGATAGGGGTGTGTTATGAATATGAATTTTACATCCTTAACATCCTTTCCTTTGTTAAAAATTGCTTCTTGAAATGTATTCTCTATTGTTCCTCTTCTTCCTGTATTGACAATTGCAAAAGAATCCTTTCCTATTAAGTATCCTCTGTTTCTTTCTCCACCATCACCGGAGACTCCTTCAACTATCGTAATATTATCATGAATTTTTTGTATAGGTTCTGAAATCATATTCTGAACACCTTTCTCATCTAGCTTCTGCTAGTATATTTGCAACTGTAGTGCTGACTTTTTTCATTCTATCAATTTCAATTGATTTCTCTTGTTTGTGTTTTGTATATTCAGATTCAGACAATTCTCCTGTCTGGGAATTTACATACAGCACTTCAAGTTCTCTCTGAAGTGATTTCATCTTTCTTTCAAGAGCATCGAAAGTTTTTCTCATTTTTGCCAATTCAATATTTAACTTAAGAGTTAGATTCTCGATATTCTTCTTGAATTTGGTTTCCATTTCTTCCAAAGTTGCTTTGCTTACTGCTTTATCCCCCTTGAGTGCGGATAGTTTTTTCAGTTTTGAACGTAAATTGCTTCTATCTTCAATTATTTCCTCAATTGGTAGAATTGCCGAGAAATTCTCGAAGCCCTTCTCTTTGACAGAAACTTCTTCCACTTCATCTTTTAATTTCTTAATACGAGGTAATGCTTCGTCCCTGGGGACAAGTTTGTTTTTTACCCTGTCAAGTAATTTGTTAATTTCATCATCCAAATCGGACTTTTTCTTAAGTAGAGCATTGAATTCTTCTCTTTTAATAATTACATCAGCTATTCTTTCCACTAATTCCTCATCGGTTAGTTCCCTTTCTTCCTCCTTCTCATCCATTTCTATTTCTTCCACTTCTAAAGGCTCGTAAATCATCCCAGTAGGTGAATCAGGGTCTTCTCTAGCTATTTCAACAACTTCTTCTTTGATAACAAGCTCTTCTTTTTCTTCTCTATGGATTAATCTAGCTCCACATTTACGACAAAAATTCCAATGTGGTTGTACAGGGTTTCTACAGTAATGACATTCTTCCATAATAGTACACCTTTCTTATTATAGTTTTGAAGTTATCCTTAAAAAAGATAATCTTTTGCATTTATATGAAAGTCATGAAAATTATAGTTTGTTCCGAGAATCCAGTTAAAATACAAGCAGTTCAAGAAGCTTTTAAAGCATATTTTGACAATTTTGAGATAAAAGGGCTTGATTTAAAGGATCAACCACTAGTTCAGATACAACCATTATCAGCAGAACAGACATTAGAATCAGCAAATAGAAGAGTAGAAATTGCACTGAAAAAGGAACAAGCTGATTTCTATGTAAGTCTAGAAGGAGGAATAAGCAAAGACCAATTTGGAGCTTTTCTTACTTGGTATGTAAATGTTACAGACAAAGATGGTAAAAGATCAATAGCAGGAGGGGGTCGTATGCCATTACCTTCAATAATATATGATAGACTGACAGAAAATAAAGAGAAAGAATTAGGAGAAATCATAGATGAATTAGCAGAAGAAGAAAATACAAAGAAAAAAGGAGGAGCTTCAGCTCTTTTTACTGGTAATAGAGTATTAAGAAAGGATGTCTTCAAGAGAGATGTTATCATTGCTCTAGTACCTTTTACAAGCCAACTATTCAGGAAGCTGGAATCAATCTAATTTGAATGAACCCATCTTTTTGCCCTCGCAGATCTTCATTCTTTCCTTGACAATTTTGTATAGAAGACATATTTTATAAATGCAATACTGATAGCATAGTCAACTAAAATAATTGTGATTATTATGAAAGATAAAGTTCAAGCAACACTAAACGAAATACGAGTAGCTCTACAACAAGATGGCGGAGACATAGAACTTGTCGATGTAGATGAAGAGACCGGAATAGTAAGAGTAGAATTACAAGGTGCTTGTCGTGGATGTCCATATAGCCAATTAACTCTAACAGGATATGTTGAAAAAGTACTTAAAGAGCGAGTACCTGGAGTTAGCCAAGTTTTAAACATAAATCTAGAGGCATTGAAAACCTCTTAGCATTTACATAAAGTTTTTGTATTTTGTTTCTGATATCTCTATAGATTAAAGTATTTGAGGATTTTTCATGGCCGAAACTATACCACCTGAGATAGCAGCTCATCGAAACCGAATTAGCCCAGAACTATCAGAATTTTTAAGCCAAGCATTAGAAGGAAAATTCGCTCCTGAAGCTTCAAAGAACATAGGAAGAATCTTATGGAACATTGTTGATGATCCCGTTTATGAAAATGATGAAGAACTGAAATACCTAGCAAGTAAGATTGGTGTTATGGTTGGTCAGTATGATCTTTCCATCAAATGCATAACTGAATCTATTGTTGGAACACAAGTATGGGGTAGTGTAGCTTTATTTGAAATCGGCGAAATTGATGAAGCTATTAGCAATCTCCAACAGATTATAGAGAATGAAGGCTCAGATCTGATACCACAAATTGAAGCTATTTTTTGGGTAGTATATCTAAAGCTCTTAATTGGGAGTACAGAGAATCTAGACAATTACAGAAGTATATTGAATGCCATTTTCGATACAAGAAATGTTCGTTTAATACCCAAACAGCTACAAGAATTGAAAGAATTCACAGAAGGTTTAATAGAATTTCAATCAGCAAATAACATTGCTGGTTTGAAAAAAATTGAGGATTTCTTCGAAAGTCGTAGAGAGGTAAAGGATCAATATTGGCAGCTTATAGCACTTCTAACCATTGGAGAACAAAAGCTGGAATCTTCAGATTTTATTGCTTCAGAAAAAATCTATACACAAGCCCAAGAATTAGCTGAGAATCTTGGCAACATACCTCTAACTGGAGCAGTAGACATTGGTATTTCTAATGTTCATCTCCTTAAGGGAGAATTAAAAACTGGAAACATTCTAGCTGCTCAAACAGTAGATAGATTGCAGGGAATATCACTTTATTACCTCGGAAAAGCACATTTCGTAAGAGGACAAATACTTACAAAACTTGGACAACATAACCAGGCGAGAGATAGTCTTAATATGGCATATGCTTTGGCAAATCAATATAGAGACTACAATAGAGGATTTATGTCATTACTAGCAATTGCAGGTAGTTATGTCATTACAAATGAAAAGGACAAAGCTCAGGAAATTTACGATAGAGCGTATAATCAAGTAATGAATATAGCAAACAAAAGACAATTCACCAAAGCTTTAGTTCAGATAGCTGAAAGTGATTATCGACAAGGTAACATAGAAAGTGCTTTATCAAGGATAGACAAAATTGAAACTCTATCTGAAGAGATTCTATATCAAAGAGGTAAAGCTGATGCTTTAAGATTACGAGCAGAAATAGCAATCAATAGAAATGAAAACATAACTAAGCAAATACAGATACTGCAAGCATGTCAAATACTTTATTTTGAAGTCGGTGACGAAGAAAGTCAAGCTAATTGCGATATAGTGATAACAGAAGCTTATACTCGTTTAGGTGATACTTCAAAGGCAGCAAAACATCTGGACAATGCAAAGAACTTCTATCTAAAAATATCTGATAGTATGAAAATTGCAGAAATAAAAGAACTTCAATCCTCTTTCGATATTTTAGCAGGAAGATTTGATGAAGCTCTAGTTAAATTACGATCTTCGTACAGTCATTACTCTGATGTCTTTGACAGAAATAAAAGGGTACGATGCTTAAGGAAAATAGCTGATATACTTGCTGTTAAAGGTGATTTCCGAGAAAGCCTTTCTAGATACAAAAAAGTTCAAGGTTTAATGGATGAATCAAATAATCTAATTGAGCATGTAATAATCAATCTTAACAGAGCTCGGATTAATCAAATTAGGGACAACTATGAGGAAACAAAAGATGATTATAAAGCTGCAGAGAGAATTCTACAAGAATTTAATCTAGAATTATTTAATGATCAAGTTTCTCTAGAAAAAGGTTTACTCTATATCTATAGTGGTGAGGAAGAGCTTTTCGACGAGATAATAACTAAACTCAAAGAAAGACATACTGAAGGATTCACAGTTTCAGAGATTTGGATTTCATATCTAGAAGGGCTCAAACTTCTACATGCTAATCAGTTTGAAGAAGGATATTCAAAACTAGTTAGTACTCTACAAAAGGCTTTAGAAGAGGATAAACTTATCTCTGTTGGTACACTTTTCAATCTTATTCGTTCCATTGTACTAGTGAATAAGGACGATCTCAATCAACCTTTTGTTTCTGAGGAAATCAACAATTATATTGGTCTCATCAATGGTATAGTATCTGAAACAAATTACTATTATCTTAAAGGGCTCAAGTTCTTAGTAGATCTTCTTTGGCAACTAATAACCAAAGGACAGAGAGATTACAATGAAATAATCGTACAAGCCTCAGAGTATTTCGCTAGTACAGGAATTGAAGAATTTGGTAACCTTCTTCTAGTTTTACAATTCAATATCAGTGAGTGGGAAGGGCAGGAAGGAACCAAAATACAATCAATCTTTGGTTCCCCAAAGAAATACGATTCTCCAGAAGAAGCTTTGATGGAAATGCTCGAAAAATCTAATAGAGCTCTATTCTTAGAAAACCTACTATCTACTGAAAGAGAAATACTCCAAAGTTTATATCAAAAAGGAAATTGAGAGATAGATCGAATATCATAGTGTTTTTTTCTATTTTCTGTTAGAAGAAACCAGATTTTCAACAATCTGAACAGCTATACCTACGTAAGAAGAAGGATCCAATATGGTTTCTATTTCCTTTTCAGAAAGATGTTCTGAAATTGTTTCGTTTCGTTTTACTGCCTTAATGAAGTTTTCTTCAGATGAAAGCTGTTTCAGCAATTCATGAGCATTCTGCCGTCCAATCTTATCTGTTAACTTTATCATAAGATTCTCTGCGCATTGTGCTCCTTTCTTCATGAAGAGATTTTCCTTTATTTTCTCTAAATTGAAACTTAAAGAAGATAAGACATTATTCATCTGTAGAAGAATATAGTGAGTCAAAATTGAAACTTCTGCCAGAATAATTCTTTCAGAGCTTGAATTTGTCAAATCTCTTTCGTGCTCCAAACAAATATTATCTAATGAGGTTTGAATATTACTTCTGATAACTCGTGCTAAACCACAGATTCTTTCGCTTTTCTCTGGATTCTTTTTTTGAGGCATTGTTGATGATCCAACTTGCTTAGAAGTAAAAGATTCTCTCAATTCATCAATTTCTGTACGTTGAAGGTTCCTTATTTCTCTAGCAAAATGATCTAGAACAGTAGCGATTAAGCCCAAAGCATATACATATTTGGAAATTATAACTCTTGTAATAACTTGAGTTGTTATAGGTTGTTTTGTAAGTCCAAGGTTCTCAAGAACTATTGTTTCCACTGAATCATCTTCAAAGGATGCATAAGTTCCTACTGCACCTGACATCTTACCGAAATTCACTTGAGCATCTTGTAGAGCCTCTTTAGCCAACAATAATTCATTGAAAAAATTGCCAAATTTCATACCATAAGTTGTAGGTACTGCATGAGCTCCGTGTGTTCTTCCAATACAGACAAGATTCTTATGTTCCTTTGCCAAATCTGCTACTATTTCTATAGTCTTATCAATAGTCTGAAGTATTGCTTCTTTCGATTTTGTAAGCTGTAAACCTCTAACAGTATCTTGAATGTCATAGGATGTAGCACCAAGATGAATATACCCACCATAGTCGCCACATTGTTCCGCTATTGCTTTTACCAAACTCATAATATCGTGATGAATTTCCTTCTCAATTTCCTTTACTCTTAACAACTTAACGAACTCAGGAGTACATTTTTGTTGTATAATTTCATTAGCTTCTTTTGGAATCTTCCCAACTTGGAAATTAGCATTCGCTAATTCTCTTTCAACCTGTAATTGAAATTCAAGTTTGGTTTGCTCTGAAAAAACTTTATTTAATGTTGTTTTATATCTCTGTGATTCGAGCATTTTTTTTCGCCTTTTGAGTCATGGAATTTAATGATGACATGTTTATGATACTTTTGTTAAATATAAATTTGACCACAAAAAATAAGAAAATAGGAAAGAAGAAGCTTTACTTTGTCGTTTTCTTTGATTTTCTGAGAATAGGAATTAGGAATAGAACAGATATTAGAGTTGCAAAGAATGAATATGATGCTGTTTCTTCAGGAGTATATTGTTTTAGAGGACTGAAGTTGAAGGTTTGACCTTCTATTTCTATTGTAGTAGCATCAATAACACTCAGAACTGAATATTCACGTTGATAAAATGCTCCTGCATCATTATATACAGTATAATCTGTTGGATTGACTTCTGGATCGTGGGTATGGCCAAATAATGCAACTTCAATGGGGTAAGTAGTGAGTATACTTGAAGCTTGATAACCAAAATTGTAATGATAGTATAGTACATTAGCTTTATTTGATTCTGCTTCTATTATGGACCTGAATGTATCTGCTTCATTTTGTGTTAATAGGTAATCCATTGAAGAACCAAAGCCCAAAAACGACCAATCTAGATAAGTAAAGTTCTGGTATCTTGTTGGTCCTAGATATTTATGCCAAACTTCTTTTAGATTGTCTGGAACTAAAGTTGATTGTGAAACTTCATGATTTCCCATAACATAATAAACAGGGAGATTGAATAAATCCAAACCCCATAACCCAAGCTTAAGTTGGCTTTCTCCACTCATGGGTCTATCATCTACTGGATTCAGAAACATCCATTGAGGACCCTGTTGTAAATCACCGATGCATAAAACAAAATCAATATCTAGTGTCTTTATAGTCTCAAGTTCTTCGAAGAATATTTGTGTTGAGTTTGCATTTGTCCCCAAATAAGTTGGAAAATGCATATCAGATACTTGCAAGAAGGAAAATGGATATTCTTTCTCTTCTACTATATTTACAGCATGTGTTTGATAATCATCCCCAGCACTACAATTCAGTTGTAAATCATACAAGCCTTCAATTTGAAGTGAAGGTTCAACAAAGAAATGCCAATAATTCCCTTTGAATTCGGAAGTGACTATATCAAGATCTATGCTTAAGGAACCATTTGTAAGAATGAATTCCCAATCTG
Organism: Candidatus Heimdallarchaeota archaeon; assembly: GCA_016839875.1. Next base: position 19,179 of record JAEOTK010000175.1, on the reverse strand, counting down.
TTGTTGCAGAGGATGCATTAACCATTATGGTGAAATTATCATCATAGCTAATTATGACAGGATTTGCTTTATTTGGATAATGAATCATTCCAAATGGCCTATTAACAAGAGGATACCTAGGATGTTTTGATTCATTGAAAAAATCATATGGTGATGTAGCATAATAACTGCTAATTTCGGAATTATTCTCAAATTGACCTTGATCAACACCCAAGGTTTCAGTTATTTGATAATTACTAAAAACTACTTGAACAACAACTAACATTGTTAAAACAGTGACTCCAGCTTTTCTTTTCATATGTTTTCTATTGTTATTTTTGAATTATACTTAATAATTTTACCTATGTGCAAAAGCTTTTTTTAGAATCGTCACCAATTAGTAATCATGCCTTATGCTAGGATGGCTCGTAATCTTAATCAAAGTGTTTTTGCTATTATTGTTGGAACTGTGTTCAGTGCAATTTTACTTGCATTATTCTCTGTGGATGCACTTATTCTTGCAATATTCGAAATTCCGTTAGCTTTTCTTGTAGCTCTAATTGCAGTTACGGAGTGTATTTATTCATATAGAGAAGAAGTTTCACTTCAAACAACATATGATATGTTAAAATCACTATTGAAGGTTTTACTATATTCAATCCCAATAGTTGGTTTTTACAGTGCAATTCTACTTATTCTGTATAAAACAGTAGCAGTATTTGAAAACGCACTAGTTCCATTATTCCAAGCACTTCAAGGATTGAACGAAATAGCAGCAATTATTCTCATGATGTACATTCCAGTATTTCTAATGCTATTTGCTACACCAATACTTCTCTACTTCTATGGAAAGTTTCACATTTTAGTTTGGAAACCAAAAGAGCAGAAAAGAGAAGAAAAAGAAATGAAAATCGATGAAAGAGAGAAGGAAATTGAAAAGAAGGTTTTCCAAACTATAGACCAATTAGATCAGAATGCACTACAATTGCAACAATATTTCTTGGAATTACAAGGAATGGTACCTTTAATCGATTCAGTAAACGATGCTGAATCCTATAAAATACTATCTAGTAGACTAACCATGATGAACGATTATATTGAAACACTCGTTATAGAAGAGGATAAAGACAATAAACAGATTTTGGAAGAAGAAGATGTAAAGAAAAAGATTAACGAGGTAGAAATTCAAAAGAATACCATTGTGGAAGTTGTTCAGCAGAATATAAAGAAGCTGAAGAAAGAAAAAGGTCAGTTTGAAGAAGTAGAAGAAGAGGAAGAATACTATACTGAAGAGAAGAAATCAAAGAGAAAGAAGAAATCAAAAGAACCTGAAGTTGTTGAAGAGCCCAAAGAAGAGGAAATTACTGAAGAGACAAAAGAAGAAGAAATTACAGAGCCAGAAGTAGTGGAAAAAACTGTTGAAGAAACAACAGAAGAAACTATTGAACCAGAAGAAACAGAAATACAAACTGATGAAGTAGAAACAACAGAAGAGGAAAAAAAAGAAGAATAAAAAAGAAATAATTCGTTTTATTTCTTATAAGCTTCCATTACTTTTTCTACAAAATCATCTTCAGGATAAGCACCCTCGAATTGAACAGCACCTTCATTGATTACTGTTTTTGGAACTCCCATAACATAGAATTTCTGGGAGAGTGCTGGAAATTCAGTAGCTTCTACTGCTTCACCATAAATATTTGGATTTGCCATAGCTAGTTTGTGAGCCATTCTGACAGCTGCTGGACAGTATGGACAGGTTGGTGTCACAAAAACTTGTATTTTCATTGGTTTGTCGATTTTCTTTATTTTTTCTAGATTTTCTGGTTTCAAAGTTACTTTACGAGCAGAAATATCTAAAATATCTTCTACCAATGATCCAAATTCATAACCACTAGGTATGCCAGTAAATACAACATTGTGTTCTATGTCACCATGTAAAATAATGGTTGGATAACGTTCAATTTTATATTTCTCGATTTCAGTAGGACTTTCTCCTCTATCAAATGTTTCAATTACAAGCATTCCTTCTGGTGCTAATTCAGATAGTAATTCAAGGATTTCCTTTGTTTGCGCACATGTCAAACATCTATCCTTGTCAGCAAATAATTTAGCATAAACTTTATTTTCCATGTGTTGGAAAATTTCTTTTACTTGTCTCTTAATATTATCGTCAATTTCTACAGACACTTTAATTCACCTGTGTGTATATTTTCTGCACACAGGTAAACAAGATTTGAATTGATTTAAAAATATTTCTCTCGAGCAAGAAAAGAAAAGAAAAGAAATAAGAGAATTTAACCTGTGCGTTTAATAATATGATAGCCGAATTTTGTTTTTACCAGATCTGAAATTTCCCCTTTCTTCAAAGCAAAAGCAGCTTTCTCAAACTCTTTAACCATTTGATTTCTTCCAAATTTACCAAGATCCCCACCACGTTTACTTGATGGGCATTCAGAGTGTTTTTTAGCTAAAGCTTTGAAATCGCCACCACCTTTTATTTCTTTCAACAGTTGTTCTGCTATTTGAAATTTCTTTACAAGTATATGCGAAGCTCTAATTGACACATATATCACCAATTCGAGTTAGAAGATTCTTAATAAAAATCTATTCATGTTTATGTTTCTAGTTTTTCTTACTCTAATATAATCCTAGCATCTATTACCTTCAATCCTTCAGTTGTAGCTACAACAGGATTAAGGTCCATTTCTTTTATTGAAGGATGTTCTGAAACTAAATTGGATATTTTAAGAATAAGAGAGATCAATTCTTCTGTATCTACAGAAGGCATCCCACGAAAACCTTCTAACATGCTTTTGCCTTCAATTTCGTTAATCATCTCTTCTACATCTTTGCTAGTAACAGGAATTAAACGAAAAGAAACATCTTTGTAAACTTCAACAAAAATTCCTCCAATACCAAAAGCTATCATCTTGCCAAACTGAAGATCAGTATTGGTACCAATAAGTAATTCCACACCCTCAACCATCTCCTCAATACTAACACCTTCAATAGTTGCATCGGGATAATGTTGTTTGATTGATAAAAACATATCTTCGTAAGATTTCTTTAATTCATCAACAGTACCTATTCCAACCTTAACTCCACCAGCATCGGATTTGTGTAGTACATCCTCAGAAACAATTTTGAGAACAACAGGAAAATTAATCTCTTTTGCTCTTACAATAGCTTCTTCCAAATTCTTTGCAAAAGCCATCTTGTTAAGTGGAAATCCAGCCATTTCAAGGATTTTTCTGGATTCCTCATAGGTTAATATTTCTCTATTTTTGCTTTTTATTTCATTAAGAATGAATTTTAGTTGGTTATTCATAATTTCACTTCCACACATTTACGTTAAACTAATTCTAGCTCCAGTTTTTTCATAGGTTCATAAAGTTCTACACCTGTTTTTTCTTTCACTAGATCAATAATATGGGTATAGAGTTTTGCATAATCGAATTCCTTGTTATCATTCTTTCCAGGAATTACGAGATTGTGTTTCTCACCAATTTCAATTGCTTTCTCATATCCTGCTGCAGCATGTCTCAATACTGCACTTAATGGATCCCATGTAAGAACTCTGAATAATCTTTCTTGAGATAATCTTGTTCCATCAGCTAGAATAACTTGACCTGCATGAAGAGAATAACCTACACCTACTCCTCCACCGCCATGATAAGAAACCCAAGTAGCACCACTTAATGCATTTCCCATTAGATTTATCACTGGGTAATCACCAATTGCGTCACTTCCGTCTTTCATTCCTTCTGTTTCTCGATTTGGAGAAGCCACACTTCCTCCATCTAAATGATCTCTTCCAATAACAACAGGTGCTTTCAGAATCCCATCTGCAACTAGTTTATTCATCAACATTCCAAATGCTGCACGTCCAACAAATCCCGCCCAAAAAACTCTAGCAGGAAGACCTTTTTCGAAAGGTATGTATTTATCTGCTAATTCTAACCAATTTACTAATTGTGGATCATCATGGAACAGTTTTTTTGCATATTCATCTGTTTTGCGAATATCAGTTGGGTCATTACTTAATGCCATCCATCTGAAAGGACCTTTTCCTTCACAAAAGAGAGGACGAACATATTCTAGCACAAAACCCGAATAATCAAATGCATCTTCAACACCCAATTCATATGCTTGTTGTCTAATATTGTTTCCATAATCGAATGTTTCAGAACCTCGTTTATTGAGCTCAACCATTTGACTAACATGTTGTACAACAGTTTTCTTAGATCTATCTAGATATTCTTCGGGGCTTTCAACACGGAGTATATCTGCTTCATCATATGTGATTCCCATAGGATAATAACCATTCAGTAAATCATGTGCTGAAGTTTGGTCAGTTAGAACATGAGGGGTAATATTGTTTTCAATTAGATAACGAAGAAGATCTACAGCATTGCACAATACACCTATTGAGATAGATTCGTTTTTATCGGAAGCTTCTTTTGCGATTGCTATTGCTTCTTCAATTGATTCGGTTTTATAATCCAGATATGGAGCTCCTTGTTCTCTTCCAGTATTGTACATTCTATCAATTAGGTTGGGATTTACTTCTGCTATCAATCCTATTTTTCCACACATCTTAATGGCTAAAGGTTGAGCACCACTCATCAGACCTAAACCAGCACTTACAATTAGTTTTTTCTCGAATTCAGAGAGATTTTGATAAGCTGGCTTTTTCTCTGCTGCTTGGATTGCTGCAGCTATTGTTTCATATGTACCTTGTATTATTCCTTGCAATCCTATGAAGATGAATGAACCAGCGGTCATCTGACCATATACAGACAATCCTGCTGCAACAAATTCTTCAAAATTTGGTGTCCAATGAGGAACAATCACACTGTTAGTGATTACACATCTTGGAGCCCAAGTAGTTGTTTGCATTTTTCCGTAAGGAACACCTGATTGGAGAAAGAGTGTTTCATTAGGTTCTAAGGTTTTTAACAGCTCGATTGTTTCGTAAAAGGACTTCCACTCTCTAGCTACTTTTCCCGAACCACCGTAGATATATAATGACTCCCAATCTCTACCATTTTGTAAATTAGATATCATAGCTCTGATGATTGCTTCAGTTTCCCAACCAGCTTTTGTGGTTGGTTTAAGCGCTTCTTCACCTTCTGGAAGAGGAGGAATCTCATCTGGTTTAAAATCAAACTTCAACTTTTCTTCTTCTGGTAATCGATGTTTCCCGTCAATTATCTCTTCCATTTTATTTCTATAATCCATAAATCCACCTTAGTACTATTAATTTAAAGCAGAAATTAAGCTATCAAAAATCTTACTATCTGATGTATCTATAAGTAAAAAATAGAAAAAAAAGAAGAGTTTTATTACTCAAATTTTCTTAATGAAAAACTGTTCTCACAATTTACTAGAGCTATTCTTGAATTCAGAAATCCTTGGTAATAATCTGGGTCGTTAATTTCAGATTCTAGAGAGATTGCTTTTGACACTCTTGAGATTGTATTCTGTCTAACTGATGTAGCATTAAACACGTATTCATCATCTAGAGAAAGGTAAGCATCCACTGTATAATGATCTGAAGTGAAGTTTGCTGAAGCTGTATCACCAACAGTACCATTAATCATTTTATCTGCTAGATGTTGATTGACAAGTAGATAATCAATTCTTCCCCAATACTGAGGATCAGTAAAGCCATATGTCCATCCCCTTACATTCGGATACATAGTTCTCCATGTATCATTAAAAGTGTGAATCTCTGAGGAAAAATTACCATAAACAGGATCGTCTGGCGATAGGAGCATACGCATAGGTCCAGTTCCGAGATTGTAACCAGCTTCGCCGATATTATCCCCAACATCTAGATGATTTTGAGAATTGAAATCTCCTCCGAATATAATTGGGACATCACCTAATTCATCCATATAGTTAATTATTCCTTCCATCTCTCTTTCTCTCATATATGTATTATTAGTAACTTGAGAATTGCAGCATTTACCATGATAAGCAATGACATGTGTGGCTGTGCCGTGAATATCTACAACCAAATCTCCCCAAGATCGATGGTAGTCATGCATTGTACCATCATCCATTCTATATTCAGGAAACTCATGCCATTCTAGAATTGGAAATCTACTCCAAACTGCTACACCATCTGATTCTGCTAAAGCATCTGTAGCTACTCCATCATAGGGAGCTTTATGATAAAGAACCTTACTTAATTGATTAGTTACTACTTCCATTTTTCTACCATTATCAAAAGTTCCCGTTTCACTCATAATTATTATATCTGCGCTCTCCTCATATAACACCTTCATCCAATCGTCACAAGTCTTCAATCTCGTACATTCTAGTCCACTATACCATGCGTTATGTACCATTACTTTGAAAGCATCAGTTGGTAAAGGATCGGCTGTATTATCTACATACACTTCATTAATCCATTCAGCTTTGTTGCCTTTCTTATCTGTGGCAACAAGCATAATTTCGTGTCTTGAGCCATCATCAAAAGGAGTTGTATCCCAACTATAACTATTTGTTCGAGAAACCAATTCATCATTAATGTAGATTTTATATGATCTAACTCCAGATGCTTTTTCACCTTCATCAACAGCCTCGAAATAAATCTCAGTTGTACCATTTACACCTTCATTCCAAAAAGGTTCAATCGCTGATAGAATTGGTGGTGTATTTTCGCCAACGAATAGTACTACGGGTGTAATAATCCCCACTAATGAAATTAAAGCTATACCTGAAATTATTATTATTAGTTTGGTCTTCATTTATACTACCTTTAGTTAGAATTCTATTAATCAATAACTACAAAAGTTTTACCCTAAAAAAAGCTTATAATAAATACATAGAAGTTAAAATATCCACAAAATGATTGTTCAAAAAGTTACATAATTATGCTTTTTTTGTCTATTTTTGTGAGAGTATATAAATGGATAATCTAAACATTCTATATGAAACGAATCTTAATCACTGGTAGTAGTAGAGGTTTAGGATTGGAATTTACAAGAAAATTTCTAGAAAAAGGCAACATAGTTATTGCAAGTAGTAGAAATCCCCACAAATACCAAGATTTGATAGAATTAAGAAGTAAATATGAAGATAACTTGATTATTATTGAACTTGATGTTTCTAAAGAAGAATCAAGAAATGCAGCTTTTAATGAAATTTCTAAACAGGTTAAGGTAATTGATCTTCTAATTAATAATGCAGGTATTCGTTTTGGAGGGGAGAAATACAGTGATACTTTGGGTAAATTACACAAAGAGGATTTCAGTAGAATTTTCACTGTTAACTCAGCAGCTCCTCTGCTTATAGTTGAAAAATTCCTTCCCTTGTTAGAAGCGTCTGAAAAACCCATAATTATCAACATCTCTTCTAGTAGTGGGAGTATTTCAAGAAGAACAGGTAAAGGAGGAGGTTTCAGTTATAGTGCTAGCAAAGCTGCACTGAATATGATCACAAAAGCACTCTCTGTTGAACTAGTAGATAAGAACATAATAGTTGCTTCGATACACCCTGGTTGGGTTAAAACAACAATGGAATATACTGAAAAAGCACCATTGATGCCCACTGAGTCTGTTAATGGAATGATAAAAGTAATTGAATCCTTGGATATAGAGGACACTGGTAAATTCATTGATTGGAAAGGAAACGAAATGCCTTGGTAATGAAACTACAAGAAAAAAAGATTGTAAAAACAGAACATTTAGTAACTTTAATAAATCCACATTTTTCTTTTCGTTCATGAAAGTAGTAATTATAGGACATGGGTCATCCGGATGGACTACAGCTACAACCATCCGAGCATGGGATAGAACAGCTGAAATAACTGTAATTGACAAAAAGAATTATGATGCTTATCATCCTTGTGCAATGCCTTATGCCATTGGTGGATTATGGGAAGATGAATCTCCCCTTATTGAAAGTATGAACTATCAAATGATGAAGATAGATTTCCTTCGACGTCATGAAGCTTTGAAGATAGATCGAGAGAATAAGAAAGTTTCAGCTAAGAACCTCGAAAACGATGAAGTTGTTGATGTTGAATATGACTATCTAGTTATTTGCACTGGATCTAAAGCAAAAACACCTCCTATACCTGGTATAGAGGGAAAGAATATTTATGCTTTAAAATGGATAGAAGATTCAGCTCTAATTCGAGAAGCTGCTGCTAAAGCTTCCAAAGTTGTTGTTTTAGGTGCTTCTGCAATAGGTCTTGAAGTAGCTACTGAACTTGCTCACATAGGAATAGAAACAGTTGTTCTAGCGAGATCAAGAATTATGCGTCTTCTTATAGATCCTGATTATGCAAATGAAACTGTGAAATTGTTAGAAGAAAAACTACCTAAACTCAAATTTCTAATTGGTGTAGGTACAAATGAAATAGTCCTTGACGAAAATGGATTAGCAACAAAAGTTTTAACTGATCAAGGTGAATTTGATTGTGATTTTGTAGTTAATGCAACAGGTGTTCAGCCTGAAGTCACACTAGCTAAAGAAGCAGGTCTAGAAATCGGTGAATCCTGGGCAATTGTGACAGATGAAGAACTTAAAACATCAGACCCCAACATACTTGCAGTAGGGGATTGTGCCGAAACTACACACTTGGTTTCAAAGAAACCAATAAACTCTGCAATTGCAACTTGCTGTGTTAGAATGGCTCGAGTAGCTGCAATGACTATAGCTCGACCAGGTACTCTAAAATTCCCAGGTACTCAAAATAACTTCATAGTTCCATATATAGATCTTCGAGTAGGTTCAGTTGGTCTCATTAAGAAAGCAGCTGAAGATGCAGGTTTTGAAGTAGTTTCTGCTAAGATAAAAACACACGACAAACCTCCCTATATGCCTGATGCTAAAGATCTTTACTTTAAAATTCTTGCAGACAAAAATACAGGAAAACTTCTAGGTGCTCAAGCAATCGGTCCAGATTCTATTACAGATAACTTGAATGTAGTCTCAATGGGATTGCAGAGCGAAATGACTTTTCAAGAATTATTGGAAGCAGATCTATGTTATGCTCCAGCAGTTAATGAAACCATCTATCCTGTAACAATGGCATTAGAAATGATTGCCAGAAAGATGCTTAGAAGAAAGAAGTAATACATTAGGATTTTTCAATCCTTAATCTCTTTTTCTTAAAATAATTTATATTTGGGTTATTTATTGCATATATTATGAATAAGTATAAACCAAGGGATCCAATGAAATCCCCAAGATTTTCTGGAATAAAGACTTTCATGCGATTACCTCACTTAAAGACAGTTGATGATATAGATTTTGCAATTATCGGAGTACCTAGCGATGCTGGAGCATCTTTCAGGACTGGTCAGAGAGAAGGACCCGCAGCTATTCGAAAAGTGTCAGCTCTGTTAAGGTCACACAATCCAGAACTTGGGATAACTCCTTATGACTATATTTCAGGTATAGACTATGGTGATTTGTCAGTAGTTCCTGGATATATTGAAGAGGGTTACAAAAGAATTGAAGAAGAATTATATCCAATAGTTGAAGCAGGAGTTGTTCCCATATTATTGGGAGGAGACCATGCAATTACTCTTCCAGAACTAAGAGCTGTTGTTAAGAAACATGGACCAGTTTCACTTATTCATTTTGATGCTCATAGTGATACAGTCGATAAATATTTTGGAAAACCATACAATCATGGTACTCCGTTCAAGAGAGCAATAGAAGAAAATCTGTTACTTGCAGATCACTCTATCCAAATTGGGATGCGAGGATCAATCTATTCTGATAAACATCTCGAAATTCCGAAAGAACTAGGATTTGAAGTGATAACAACTACCGAAATAAGAGAAATAGGTTTGGAAGCTTTAATACAAAATATAAGGGAACGTGTGGGAGATTCTAAAGTATTTGTTACATTTGATGTAGACTTTGTTGATCCTGCTTATGCTCCAGGAACTGGAACACCAGAAGTAGGAGGATTTACTAGTGGTGAAGCTTTGGAAATAATAAGAGGATTGAAAGGCATGAATTTCATTGGATTTGATGTAGTTGAAGTATTACCAGCTTTAGATCCATCTGAGATAACAGCTCTTCTAGCATCAAATGTAGTTTTCGAATTTATCTCATTTATAGCATTGAATAAACGAGAATAATGAATATGATATAATCATTTGATCCAATCTTCCGTAAAAAATTACTGTGTTTTTAAACCAAACTAGTAATATTATATTGAAGCTAGCTTATCTCTGTCTGTTGGATATGATTATCCCCCCTTGAATCAAGACCTCAAACTAGTTTTCTGCTAGCTTCTTTATTTTCCTTCAGATAGTAAGAGTTTTTAATATCCGACTTTTTTTCAACATATGACAAATAAGACTCTATTCAAACAAACACTACACTTAATTGAAAATTGGTTAGATTATCAAGTATATTCCAAAGAACTTCCTGGTATTGCTGTGGGTGTTTTTGTTGAAGACGAAGTTATTTTCAAGAAAGAGTATGGGTATGCAAATTTAGAAAACAAAGTCAAATTAACAGATCAACACTTGTTTCGTATAGCCTCTCACTCTAAACTATTCACTGCTACTGCAATCATGAAGCTTTATCATGAAGAGAAATTATCAATAGATGATAGAGTCTCCAAATATTTACCTTGGTTTACATCAGAAAAAGATGAAAATATCCAACACGTGAGGATTCGTCATCTTCTAACTCATTCTAGCGGAATGACTAGGGATGGTAGAACTGCTCATTGGAGCACTCATAACTTTCCAGATATAGAAAAAATTAAAGAGCAAGTTTTAGAGGGGGTCAGCTTCTTCAAGACTAGTGAGATTTTGAAATACTCCAATTTTGCTTACACATTGCTTGGTCAAATCATCGAAACTGTTTCAGGACAAAATTATCATGATCATATCAAAAAGGAAATTCTTGAACCATTAGATATGCTAAATACTGCAACAGATGTTAATGAAACAAACATTGCTAGACATGCTACAGGTTATGCAATAAAATATCCAAGACAAGAGAGAGAGGTTTTTGAACATGTTCCAGCAGAGATAATGCACTCAGCTACAGGTTTGAGTAGCAACGTAGATGATTTAATCAAATTCTATAAAGCTCATATATATGGTAATAACATATTATTTCCAGATTACATCAAACGTGAAATGCAAAGAATTCAATTTAAAGCAGAAAAGGCAAACTGGGGATTAGGTTTCAGTATAACTCTCCTGCCAAAAGATAATACTCATTCAGTTGGACACGGTGGTGGGTATCCTGGTTTCATTACAAGATCAGGACTTATCCAAGATAAGAAAGTAATAATTGTTGTACTTACAAATGCAATAGATGGACCTGCTCTAACTCTAAGTATGGGAATTTGGAATATCTTCAGTAAACTACTCAAAGAAAAAGAGAAATTCCAAAAGAAACCAGAGGAAATTGTTCCTGACATGAGAGACATAATTGGTTTCTATATTGCTCATTGGGGACCTTCTTTGTTTAGTCAAATAGGTTCAAAACTTATTGGAATTGGACCTGGAGATGATGACCCCACTGAGTTTATGCAAACCTATAAACACGAGAAGGATAATATATTCATCGCTTCAAAAGAAATGGCTTTTGGTTCTCCTGGTCAGGAAATAAAGTTCGTAGATGGACCAGATGGTGATAAAATCTTCATAGATAGCCATGGCGGGAAACATAAGAGGTTCAGTTTCAGTTACTGATCCTTTATACTTTTTTCATTAAAATAGAAAATAAAATACCTCATTACAGAGGTATTTGTTCGAATCTTGACTAGAAGAACCTCAAATATTTTGGTTCGTAAATCATTTTCAGTCAAGGTATAGTGTCTCTTCTTGAAGAAGATAAAATGAGAATTTATTCTGAGTAAAAATTTTCAATAGATAGATATGGATATGAAAAACCAGAAAAATAATCACAAAATTTCAGAAGAAAAAAATATTAATTACTTGAAAAACTATTAAGATTATCAATGAATATTTACTTCTCTTTCTATGATTCTTATTTGTAAATAAAGAAGAAAATCTTTTTTTAGACTTAAGAGAAAGTAAAATTTGAGTTGTCAAAATCAGAAGTGAAAATATGTTTCTTGTTGGTTCTAGTTTAAGAAATTTATTCCGTTTATTATTTACTAATCATTTTTATATACATTGGAAATACATCCCTAGATTTTTAGCTATTGTATTTTTAGTTGTGATTTTAACCCCATTACGAGTTATAGAAAAAATGTTTATTTTCAGGAAGATAAGAAAATTGGAGATAAGAAACGATCCGATTTTTATTCTTGGGTATTGGAGGAGTGGAACAACCTTTCTCCATGAATTACTACTCCAAGATAAGAAATTTACTTATTTAACTTTTCCAGAAAGTTTAATGCCTTGGATTTTTCTACTATTCTCTAATTTTCTCAATTATGTCTTTTCCAAAATACTCCCTGAAAGGCGTCCTCACGATAACGTTAAAATGGATGTTACTTCTCCAAGTGAACATGAATTCTGCTTTCTGAATATGTCTTCTTTCTCCCCAATTACATGTTTTTTCTTTCCTAAAAAATTTAATTATTATAGGAGATATGTAAATTTTGATAATGTACCTAACAATCAAAAAAAGAAATGGAAAAAAGACTTCTTGTATTTATTTAAGAAGATACTCTTAAAAAACCCAGATAGAGTACTTCTTGTAAAGAATCCATTAGATTCAGCAAGAATAAATATGATTCTTGAGATTTTTCCAAATTCGAAATTCATACACATTTATCGAAATCCGTATGAGGTTTTCTTCTCAGCTCAAAGAATGTTTGGATATTTCTTAAATGTATTTCCATTACAGAGACCTACATTTGATTTTGATGGATTTCTATTTGAAAGTTATCAGATTATATATCAAAGATATTTAGAAAGTATCAAATTGATCCCTGAAGGAAATCTTGTCGATTTGAGTTATGAAGATTTAGTTCAAGATCCGATAAAAGAATTAGAAAGGATTTATTATAATTTATCAATTCCAGGTTTCGGAGATAATAAGAAGCATTTTGGTAAATATCTAAAATCAGTTGAAGATCATGAAGTCCACCAGTATACTTTTACGAAAAAAGATAAACTGAAAATTTACTCTGAATTAAAACTGACTATAGATAAATATGGATATGAAAAACCAGAGTAATAATCATAAGGTTTTTCACAATGGCATTTGTTCAAATTTTGATTGAAAGAATCTAAGATATTCGGGCTCATAAACCATCTTTAATCCAGGTATAGTGTCTCTCTTATCATATAGTTTGATTATTGAATCAGCAGTGTATTCCATATGAGTATTAGTATAAACTCTTCTAGGAATTGTTAATCGAACTAGTTCCAATGCTGGGAAGATGTTTTCTCCTGTTTCTTTATCTCTGCCTTTTGACACTGCACCTCTTTCCATAGATCTAACAGCTGAATCCTCATAGATTGCTCCAGCAAGTGTTTGTGCAGGCCATTGTTCTCTTTCAAGATGGGGTAGGAATTTTAAAGCATTAAGAAAGATTGCATGTCCTCCAGTTGGTTTCACTATTGGTACATTTGCTTTCATGAGTAATTCACCTAAGTATCGAACTTGATTAACTCTATATTTCAGATATTCATATTCCGCTCCTTCTCGCAATCCTCTAGCTACAGCTTCCATATCTCTTCCTGCCATTCCTCCGTAAGTATGAAGTCCTTCATAAACGACTACCATATTGCGTGTTGCTTCGAAAATTTCCTTATCATTAGTAGCAAGAAAACCACCAATATTGACCAAACAATCTTTCTTTGAGCTATATACACTTCCATTAGAATAACTCATCATTTCTCTCAATATTTCAACAATCGGAGTATCCTCGTAACCTTTTTCTCTTTCCCGAATGAAATAGGCATTCTCACTTGAGCGAGTAGCATCATAGATAATTTTAAGTTTATAATCATCACAAAATTCTCTTAGCTTGCGAAGGTTTTCCATAGATACCGGTTGCCCTCCAGCCATGTTAACATTCATTTCTACACTAACAAAAGCAATTTTTTCCAATCCATAATCATCAATGTATTTTTGTAATTTTGTGAAATCCATATTTCCCTTGAAAGGATGTAGATTCTCAGGATCGTGAGCTTCATCAATGATGGCATCAACCATCTTTCCTCCAGGGATTTCAACATGGAGTTTAGAAGTGGTAAAATACATATTTCTTGGGACAATCTGACCAGGTTTCACAAGATGTTGGAACATAAGATGTTCAGCACCTCTACCTTGATGAGTAGGTACAAGATATTTGTATCCAAGAACATCATCTACAGCTTTTTCCAAAGTATAGAAATTTTTACTGCCAGCATAAGCTTCATCACCTATCATCATCCCCGCCCATTGATTATCGGACATGGCAGACGTACCTGAATCTGTCAATAAATCAATATAAACATCTTCAGACAATAACAAAAATGTGTTAAATCCTGCTTCTCTGATTGCTTCTTTTCTTCTTTGTTCTGAAGGGATTGTGACTGGTTCAACAACTTTAATCTTAAAAGGTTCAACAGGAGGTTTCATGATTTCAATTCCAATAGTTTATTCACTTTATTCAATAAATGCAATGATGTTAAAAATTTTTCGTGGATTAATCATCCTTATTAGTAAAAAATGAAAAAGGAGAAATCTAATCATTTAGATTAGATATCAAGTTGTTTCTTCTTCTTACGAATGTTTGATATTGCAATCAGAATGAGTGTTGTTCCTCCAATTATACCAAAGGTTATTGCAAATTCATTTAACGATGGAAGCTTGTATTCGATATATTGACAATTAGAAAGTGCACTAAGCCCAACATAATTCTCTGCAACAATTACATAGTAGTAAAATCCAGTTGAAGGTAAAGTATCAATATAAGAACTAGCAGATGTACTGTGAATAGGTGTTAATCCTTCGACAGACCAAATATAGGAGGAACTTCTGTAGATGTAGTATGTGTTAGCTCCATAGACATCATTCCAATCAAGAGTTACTGACCCATCTTCATCAGGATTAGGGACAACAAAAGCTATTTCAGGAGCAGAAGGAACACCAGATAATCTTTTGTAGAAAATATCTTTGTCACTACCAGCGCTATCATAATTTGTGAAATCATCCCAAAATGCATGGACTATACCTAAAATATCAACATCTATAACAGGAAAATTAGAAAGACCTGAGCTCTCAGTAGAAACAACATCAGTAGTGGTCCATGAAGAGAGAGAGTCCTTGCGTTTGTAGAAAATATCAATATCTGATTCCGAGCCAGCATATTCTGTTGAATCATACCAAACTGCATGTACTGTTCCTTCAGAATCTGCAGCTATAGAAGGATAATAAGAATGAAGGTTACTCTCTGTAGAAACAACCTCGGCAGCAGTCCAAAAACTTGAAAGAGAATCCTTACATTTGTAAAAAATATCATAGTCAGTACCTGAGCTATCATAATTAGTATAATCATACCAAATTATGTGAACGTTTCCAACTGAATCAATATCCAGAGAGGCATAACGTGAATCAAGTGTGCTTTCCGTAGAAACAACCTCGGTATTGGTCCAAGAAGTAGAAGGATTTTCCCAACTTTTATAAAAGATGTCTTCATCTGCATCTGCCCCCATATAATCAGTGTAGTCATGCCAAGCAAGATGAACCTTATCAGTCGAATCTATACGAAGTTGAGGAGAAATTGAGTTTAGATTACTTTGAGTGGAAGCAACCTCAATTGCACTCCAAGATAAAGAAGTTGTATTCCATCGTCTACAAGCAATATCCAAATCGGTTCCACTACCAACATAGTTAGTTGCATCTCTCCATACAATGTGAACCGTACCTTTAGAATCAACACCTATAGATGGTGTAAAAGAGTCAACATTCGACCCAGTAGAAACAAGTTCAGTATCATTCCAAGTGGATGAAAGAGCATTCCAGAACTTATAGAAAATATCAACGTCTGATGCTCCAGCTCCTGCATAATTTGTATAGTCATCCCAACAAACGTAGATATTTCCAGAATTATCAACTGCTAAGGAGGGATTAGCTGAATCAAAAGCACTTTCCGTAGAGATTACTTCAGTTGTTGTCCAAGAAGAAGAAAGAACATCCCAGCGCTTATAGAATATATCACTGTCAGTACCAGAACTATCATAATTAGAATAATCAGCCCAGACTAAATGAATGTTACCAGAAGAATCAATAAATGTTTCAGATCCGTAGGATTCCCCACCACTCTCTGTAGAAATGACTTTTGTAGTACTCCATTTCCAGTTAAACCTGTCATATGAGTTTAAATTGTTTTCAAAATTTCTATTTTCTTGAAAAGCAAGAATTGATTGATTAAGAACGCTGCTATTCATCAAAAAAACTAGCAAAACAACGCTTAATCCTATTAATATTAGATTTTTCTTTTTATTCATAATTTTCAAATCCAATTTTTATTTATGGTCTATTTTAACCATAGAATTAATGATGGTATACTCACTTAGCAAAATAAACTTTCTTGGTAATAGTTAAAAGGAGAAAGAAGCATAGATTTTGAGAAAATTCGTGAAAAATACTATGATTTTGAAAAGCAAAGTTGTTTATGTATTTATATATCCCTTTGAGAATTCGTATCTATGCAAAATGAAGTCTCAAAAGATGAAATGAAAACACTCTTGAATTTAATGCAGAGAATAGAGAAATTTGAGGTATTAAATCGCACTCAAAACTGGGCAATTGAAAGATTGGCCTGGGGGGTATTGTTAATCATTGGGGGGGTTTTAGATTTTGTAATTCTTTATTTCACCAGAGAGATTTTAGGTTACTTGAACACCATAGCTTGGATACTTATTCTTGCAACTGGTCTTCTCATGTCGAATTTTCTACGAAAGAATGTGTTTATCTCAGTCAGAAAAAGAAAATCATCTTTCTTCGTAAAAACGCAATTCTATTGGATATTAATCTCAATCGGAATGATCTTTATTTTTGGATATACAGAATTAGATCATTTGACTATTCCATTGATAGCAATAATGATGGGAATAGTGTTTTTGATAGATAACTATCTTTCAAAGAGAAAAGCTAAAACTTTTGTTGGTATTATTCTTCACTATATCACACCAGTTTTCTGTATTCTAACGGCTATTGTCAATCTGATAGGATTCTATGTTGTTGGGGAGATATTCGAGTTATATTACGGAATTATTTTTGGATGCGTTACAGGATTAATATTGGCATATGGAGCATTCTTGCTGCGGAATATTGTTACTAGTAACAAAATAACATCAATCGAAGATTTATCTGAATAATTAGGACGGACGTTGTTATGGCTAGCGAAAAACCTGAGATCACCGAGGAGAGTGAACTACCATTAGAGGAATTAGTAGGTATAGACGGTATAATTCACTCTCCTCCAAGGCTAGCTATAATGATGTTTTTACTACCAAGACTTAAAGCAACATTTTCTACTATACAAAAGGCACTTGAACTAACATCAGGAAATTTGACAACACATCTAAGTAAACTCGAAGAAAATAAAATGATAGAAATTCAAAAGGGAATAGTAGATGCAAAACCTACAACCATCATTTACCTAACGAAATTTGGTAGAGAGAAATTGAAAGAGTATGCAAGAATATTAACAAAGATTTTAGAGAATATGCTTGAAGAAAACTAACACTCTCACAAATAGTTTTTTAACAGATTCAATTTAGTATTAAATTAGATATTAAAATTCATTGAAGTGTGAAAAAACCATGAGTAATTTGTTAGATGATATTGATGAAATCTTGCTAATGGGACCTGGACCTTCTTGTGTCCACCCCGATGTGTATAAAGCTCTCAATCGTTTCACTTTGGGGCATCTCGATCCCTATTTCATTAAAATAATGGATGAGATTCAGTTATTATTACAAAAAATATTGAACACCAATAATAAATTGACTATTCCAATATCTGGAACAGGATCTGCAGGAATGGAAACTTGCTTCGTTAATCTGATTGAACCTAAAGATAAAGTCTTGATATTGATAAATGGAGTTTTTGGAAAACGTATGCACGAAGTAGCTACTCGTCTTGGTGCAGATGTGGATGCCTTAGAATTTGAATGGGGAACACCCATTAATCCTGAACAGGTCAAAGAAAAACTAGAAGGTATTTCGTATAATCTCATTGCTATGGTTCATGCTGAAACCTCAACAGGAGTGAAAAACCCAATTGAAGAAATATCACACATAATTAAGGATACAGAAAGTTTATTCCTAGTAGATGCAGTTACAAGCCTTGGTGGAATAGATGTTAAAGTAGACGAATGGGGGATTGATGCTTTGTATAGTGGTACTCAGAAATGTTTATCTGTGCCCCCTGGTTTAGCTCCTGTAAGTTTTTCGGAGAAGGCATTTTCTAAAATTAAGAATAGGAAAACCAAAGTTCCAAACTGGTATCTGGACATGAGTTTGGTTGGAGAATATTGGCAAAAGGATCACAAAAGAGCATATCATCATACAGCTCCCATAAATATGCTATACTCACTCTATCAATCACTATTGCTCTTCTTCGAGGAAGGAGCTGAAAAAGTGTTTCAACGCCATGCTGAATGTCACAGTAAATTGAAAGTAGGATTAGAAGAATTAGGTTTGAAAATGTATGTTGAAGAAGAGTATCGTCTTCCAATGCTTAATGCTGTAACCATACCTGAAGGAATTGATGAAGCAGAAGTTAGAAAGCGACTGAGGTTTGAGCACAAAATCGAAATTGGTGGTGGTTTAGGACCTTTAGCAGGGAAAATTTGGCGTATTGGGTTAATGGGATATACAGCCCAACCAAAGAATGTTGAAAGGTTCCTTACTGCGTTGAAAGAAGTTCTGTGAAAAGCTATCTACAATGGATAACATTTTTATCTCTAAAGTAAAAGTCGAATCCAGTTTATAACAAATCAGTAGGTTATGATTATGAGTAAATTAGTTAAAACTCCTATGTGGAAAGTGCACGAAGATGCCGGAGCTAGAATGATTGACTTCGCTGGATACTATCTTCCAGTTTCTTATACTGGAATCGATGAAGAAATCATGGCAACAAGAGAGAACGTATCAATCGTTGAAGTAACTGATATGGGTCGTTACTCTTTGAAAGGAAAATATGCCTCAAAATTGATGGAACTTCTCACACCAAGAGATATAGCTGCTATGTCTGATATGAAATGTGGTTATACCTATTATCTCAATG
>JAEOTK010000174.1 GCA_016839875.1 Candidatus Heimdallarchaeota archaeon | reverse complement strand
TTCCTTCTACAGCTGATATCTCCTTAGTGGTTGATGAATAGAGATCCCCAATTGAAGATTTCTCTTTTTTATTTTCAAGAAAGTTGAGGATGTCTAAATCAAAATCAGTTGAGTTGAAATGATTTTCATTTAATATTTCCTCTACTTTTTCTTTATTATTCATTAATGAAATGCATAAGACTATTTGTTTTTCTTTATCATCAGACTTTGAGCTCCAGAAGAACAATTTTCCTGCAGTAATTTCGTTTAGATAAAAACGTACTAGTTCTGCATAAGAAGCAGGTATTTCACCCAAAACTGTGAAAGTTCGAGAACCTGAAGCTAACAAATCGATAGAGAAATCATCTTTTTCTGTTTCTCCTTGCAAAAGAAATAAAGCTGAAAGTATTCTTTCTTCTTTCTTCAATTTCTGTAACCTATCATAATCAGAAGATACATTGTTCTCATACTCCTCAAGGAATGAATTGATATCTCCAAATAATTTTTCATAATCATATAATTTTTCGAAATCTTCTTTATTTATATCTTGAAGAGAATAGTCACTTATTTGTAATCTATAACTCATGTCTACTAAGCGAGATTGAAAATCCTCAAATTCGTTAATATGTTTTTGAATCCTTGCTTGTTCTTTCGGACTTTGAGGATCTACAATAACCTGATTAAGGAATTTTGTTGTATAGATTTTGGTAAGAAATTTATTGGTAAATTCCTTGGGAACTTGTAATTTAGTAAGTTTGAATTTTGCCATTTATAAGACACCAATACCTTATCTATAGTCAAGTTAGAGGATTTTAGTAAGATTTTAAAATCTTCCTCTCTGGCAGAAGCAAAAATATTGTAAAACAAAGTCTGAATTTGCTAGTTTTCAAGATATGAAATTATTATTTTTTAATTGTTAAGAAAAAAAAGAAAAAAAAAGGGGAAAAAAAGATTTTTGCATTATTAGGTTTATTTTTTCGATCGTAATCTTCTCATTGCTTCAAGAGCTGATAAGCCAAGGAGTGCAATGAAAACTAGACCTGCAATACCAGTAGTTTCTGGAACTTCGACTTCTATTGTGTAACCTGCGCTTTCCATCAAATCGATAGCTAGATCTAAATCATACGCATAAGGTTCTAATGTATCATCATAACCAATAACAGAATCAGGGATTGCTGTTGTGGCTGGAGCACCAAGACCCTCTAGTATTTCATCAACAATTGTTTGACGAGGTACGGCATGACTGATTGCTTGTCGAATATATTTAGCAGCTTCTGGAGTTCCAAGAGGAGTTAATTCACCGGTACCCATTACAGGATGTAATAGATTAATGGACATTTCTTGATGGCTTGGATCTTTAACCAAAACACCTTCTATACCTGCTACACCTTCAAAGTCTGCTAAGACTGGGAAGTATTGAGCATCCATTAGATCGATTTCACCAGATAGAAGTGCAGCTACTGCGCTGTCTTTACCAGAGATAAATGTTAGATACCATTCTGTTAGTTTGACTGGTTCTCCATGCCAATATGGATTAGGAACCAGTTTAACAACACTGTTGATAGAATCATAGCTTTCCATCATGAATGGACCACAGGATTTAACCAAATTAAATACAGCATCTCCAGTTCCAGGAACATCATTGAATATATCATATCCATGTATACCGATTAAATCTGCAACACCAGTACTACCAGGAGCATGCTTATCAATAATTTGAGTATTGAATATACTCTCCCACAGGTTGAAAACACCAGAAAATTCGAACAATACTTGTCCTCCTGCTACATTTCCAGGGGCTCCACCTACAATAGAGATTGATGCATTAGTGGGGAACCAATATGTTAGAGTACCATAATTTGAGCTTCCAACAGCAGGTGTCATGTGCAATTCAAAACTGTATTTGAGGTCTTCTGGTAAAACAAGTTCATTATCACTGAATCTGGCATTTGGATCTAGTGTTACTGTAACATTGATTTTATCATCTATTACATCGGTTACATTTATTTCAGAAGCTATCTCAGGTTCCCAAAGATGAGTATTTTGTGCTCTTTTAACTGGACAACCATAAACTGGGTACATCCACTGCCAATCATAAAATGATTCAGCTTGATAGACGTTTGGTTCTCTAAGATCTGCTGGAATTGCATATTTTATTATATGATCCTCAGGATCATCCCAGAATTCTACACGATGATTAGTACTAGCAAGCAGTAGATCATCAATACCAGTAAGACCTTCTTTAAATCCAAAGAGTGATCGTGGATAAACAAGAGCTACACCTGGAAGATCCTCATAGATAATTTCTTGGAGTTCCTTTGCAAGTAGTATTCTCTCTGTGAAGTCTAATTCTGCCATATAATCTTCTAACAAATCATCATATGTAGGATTACTATATTGGTAGTGATTATCTCCATTAGGAGTGATTGCAGTAGTTTCATATAAACTCTGTAGGTTCAAATCAAGAGGCCATGACCAACCAACAAAAAGGAGATCATAACCGCCCTCTGCATATGTAGGAATGTAATCATAATCCAGCATTGGATATGACCATGTTCGTGGTGCTATATTACCCCATCCTGTTGATTCATGGAAAGTAATACCTATTCCTATTTTTGGCAGAGTTTGCTCCATCAATAGTGACCATTGATTTCTCGCAGGACTTGTATTGGGTGACAACAAGTTAATCGAAAAAGCTATGTTTATTTCTGTTGTTTGAGCTGAAGTAGCTCCCATCACTATTGATGTACTGAATATTGCAACAAGTGCAAGTGTAAATAATTTCTTATTCATTTTTTATTCACCAAATATTTCCCACCACAAGTTTTCTTGCGACTGGGTCAGTCGGATTTACTTAGAAACATTTATTAACATTCTTATAAATATTTTAATAATTAGATTATTTGTATTTTAATTATTGGATTGTTTTGATGTGTGTGGTAGAGGGCACAGACATTGTAAATATCCAGTTTTTGAATTATTGGATTGATAAGATTCCAATGATTAGAAAGGTGAAAAATGAATAAAAAAGATCAAAAACGGAGATTGTTTGATGTTAAGATTCAAAGTCTGTATATCGGATAAACTTATTATTATATTTTGACATAATATCTTACGGGATTCTTTGGTTCAGACCAAGAGATTGAATAAAATGCACATAGTAATATCGGGTAAACAAAATAGCGATAGTTTTCATATTACTATTGATCAGAAGATACAAGATGTGAATCTCTCTTGCTTAAGTATATCAGAAGTCGACCTATCTCAACTCTCAGGGTTTGTTGATTTAATTGAATTGAATCTAAGTTCTAATTTATTGATCGATATAGATTTATCACCTTTATCAAAATGTAAGAAACTCAAAAGGTTGGATATAAGCAACAATCAAATAGTAAAGATAGACCTTAGTCCTTTAAATGAATGTCTGGAATTAGAATCGCTTAATCTTCAGAATAACCTCCTCAAGGAAATTAACCTTAAACCTTTAAGGAACAATAAGAATCTAAAAGCAATCAATCTAGACTATAATTTAATCGAGAAGATAGAAATAGATGAAAAAACTAAATGGTCAAAGATTAAGGAATTACGTCTTTATAGTAATGAAATAAAAAGCATTGAATTAGATGCTTTAATGCTATGCAAAAAAATTTCTGAAATCGATCTTGGGGACAATAAAATCTCAAAAATAAATCTTAAACCATTAGCTCAATACAAGAATATAGCTTCATTGTCTTTTGAACGAAATAAATTGAAAAATATTGATTTGGGACAACTAGGAGGTGTGGACAAATCATATGTTCTCTGCACTGATCCCAATGTGAAAATTCAAGGTTTAAAATCTAAGGAACAAAAAGACAAGGTTAAGATTGTTTTTTCAAAAGGAAAATTTTATTCAAAAGAACAGGAAAAGATTTTAGATCAGTTCATGACAGATGAAAAGCAAGAGAGAAGAGAAAAACGAGCTAAACTAGTTAATAGAACAACACAGAACGATTTCTGAGAAGTATGCTCAACTGTTTTTAAAATTTAGAATAAATCAAAAATTGTTCTAGATTGATTTTTAGGTATAAAAGAACAGTGAACAGATAAGAATCGATTGTTGGGCTTATAAAAGCTACGATAGTATTAATGACAAAGTCCTTCAGACTATCAAAAAGTTTAATTAAGAATTAGGGTTATGATTCAATAACCATAACTAAATGGATTCAAACAAAGTTAGTAAAAAGTGATAACTATGGAAGAGATGATACAGAACAAACCACTGGTTATAGATAATGGTACTGGTTTTACTAAAAACGGTTTTGCTGGTGAAGACCAACCCAGAAGCGTTTTCCCAACAATTATTGGTTATCCAAAATATCAAATAATCATGACTGATGTCGAGCACTACGTGCGTGAATATTACATAGGCGAGGAAGCTATTAACCTCCGAGGTGTTTTGAAACTAGTCTATCCTGTAGAGCATGGACAAGTTCAAGACTGGGATGCAATGGAGCGTATTTGGCATTATACTTTCTACAATGATTTAAGAGTCAATCCTAATGAACATCCTGTTCTGCTAACTGAACCTCCTTTGAATAAAAATCAAAATAAGGAGAAAATGGCGGAATTGATGTTTGATACATTTAATGTACCAGCGATGTACATTTCAATGCAGGCTATCTTATCTCTTTACGCTTCAGGTCGTACAACCGGTATAGTTGTTGACTCCGGAGATGGAGTTACACATATCGTTCCGGTCTATGAAGGGTTTGCAATTAGTCATGCAATTCATCGTTCAGATATAGGTGGACGTGATGTTACAGACTATCTCCGCAGACTTCTACGTCAGCGAGGTTATTCACTCTCAAGCAGTGCAGAGAGAGAAATAGTCCGAGATATTAAGGAACGCCTTTGTTACGTAGCTCTAGATCCTGAGAAGGAATTAAAGCTTGCTGAGAAAGTTTCTGGAATGGAGAAAACATACACATTACCAGATGGTGAAACATTAACCATTGGTGCAGAACGTTTCATGGCTCCTGAATTATTCTTTAATCCAGGTGCTATTGGATCAGAAGAAAACCCACTAGACGAATTAATATACAGATCAATACAAAACTGTGATGTCGATCTTCGAAGAGATCTATATGCAAATATTGTACTATCTGGCGGTTCTACTATGTTCCCAGGTCTTAAAGAACGTCTACATAAAGAACTAACTGAATTAGTTCCTGAGACAATGGAAGTAAAAATCATTGCACCTCCTGAGAGAAGATATTCTGTCTGGATTGGTGGAAGTATTTTAAGCTCCCTCAAGACTTTTGCAAAACTATGGGTTACCAAGAAAGAATACAAAGAAATTGGACCAACATCCGTATATCGTTGTATTTAATCAAATTTTTCTCCTTTACTTCCCTCTTTTTCTTTTTATTTTTCAAAAACTTTCCTTGTAAGTTAACATCAGTTAATCCCTTTCAGCTGTTTCCCTTTTATCAAAAGGTTTATTTGACTTCTTCAGCAGCGTTTTTCAAAATACTATGAGAGGATAAATATGGCAGCTCCACAAATTACTCCCGAACAACAAGAAGAGCTTCAACGTTTCAATCAACTTGTCCAAGAATTAGAAGTAATTCGAGTGAATTTACAGCAATTTGAATTAGAGAAACGAGATATCACAACTGCATTAAAAGAAACCAAAGATTTAGATTCTTCTGCGGTCATCTATAGATCTGCAGGTCGATTATTGTTTCAATCGAATGTTGAAGACATAAATAAATATCTGGCTGAACAGCAGGAGAAAATAGAAGTAAGACTTTCATCTCTAACAAGCAGAGAGAAAAAATTAGTCTCCTCAGTGAAAGAACTACAAGAGAAGCTTTTGGGTAAAAAATAATCAACCCACATTCCCTTATAACTAATTACATCAATATATGAGAAGTATGACTTATGTCATCCGAGATAATAGATTTAGGCATTGGTCCTTTGACTGATATCCAACTAGAAGAACTAGCATCTATAGTTGAAGAAAAATTAAACGGATACATTCAGAAACATTCTCATTGGCAACTCCTAACGGATTTTAATTTCATAGTCAATCTATCACAAGATTCTGATAATCTTATCACTTTATCGCTTGAATTCGATATGTCAGGTGGGTTAACAACCCAAGAGTTTGAAAGATTCCAAGAAGAATTAAATGAACTTGGGCAAGAGATCATAAAGGAGGAGCTAATTTGTCTAAAGAATTCCTAAAAATAACTGATTTTTTGAAGAAAGAGAACATATCAAGTATTGGAATTTTTACTCATCACAATGCAGATCCTGATGCTGTTTCTAGTGCAATAGGATTGCAAGATTTAATTCAACAGCTCATTCCTGGATCAATAATTCATCTCTTAGCTTCTTCACTAAGTAAGTTATCAAAGAAGATACTTCCTGAAGGTAAGAAAGACATATTCAAAAGTCAATTGCCAGATAATTTAGAAGCTATTTTCCTATGTGATACAAATAATTTAACTCAAATTGGAGATTTCGCTCTAGACAATTATATATCCAAAGAAATTCCTATTTTTATCATTGACCATCACTCAGCTCATGAGTTCTCAAAGCAAGCAAAAGGAACAATCATTAATGATTCAACCTCAACTGCAGAAATTATAGCTCAAATCTATAATGATCTGAAAATTAGCATATCTACAGAAATTGCTACTCTATTACTAACAGGCATATTATTTGATACTAGAAGATTCAGATATCTATCCCCAAGAACCTTGATAATAACACAATTTCTAATCGATGTTGGAGGAAAATATGATGATGCAGGTAAGCTTCTTCAAACAGCTTTGACTATCTCAGAAAAGATTGCTAGACTCAAAGGAGCTTCGAGAATCCTCGTACATAAAGAAGAACAAAACATTTACGTAATATCATACATAAGTAGTTTTGAATCTTCAGTTGCTAGATCATTAATTGATGTAGGAGCTAGTTGTTCTCTAGTAGTTGCTAGCGCTTCCAATGGGGAACACAGGATAAGTTTACGATGTACAAAAGAATTTGCAGCAGTAAATAATACTCATCTTGGAAATGTGGCAAATCAAATAGCTACAAAGTTAGAAGGTTCAGGAGGAGGGCATGAAACAGCTGCAGGATTAAACATTACAAAGTCAGAAATCATACCAAAAGAACCTGACAAGAAAATGAAGTATCTTTTGGAGCTATTATTAAAAGAAATAAAAACACTATAGAAATTTAGAGGTTTCTGGATGTCAAAAACAGCCATCTCATTTGAGGATTATAGTTTTCGTTATAACCTGCGAGAAAAATGGACGATTTCAGACCTGAAAGTATCAATACTAGAAAATGAGTTTGTTGTTTTAACAGGTCCAAGTGGAAGTGGAAAAAGTACTTTTTGTTATTCTATCCTTGGTCTTATTCCACATTTCTACACTGGAGAACAGAAGGGACGTGTATGTTTCAAACAAGAGGATGTGCTAGAAACTTCGGTTTCTACATTATCAGAGAGTATGGGATATATTCCTCAAAGAATTGAGAATTCCTTTACAACACCATACGTCATTTCTGAACTAGCTTTTTCCTTAGAATACCGTGGTTATCCAAGACACGAAATTACAGAGATAATAGAAACAATAACAAAACAAATTGATTTGAAGAAAATACTGTATAGAAAGGTCGAGAATCTATCAGAAGGAGAGAAACAAAAGGTAGCTATTGGATGTGCTTTAGCCACTAGACCAGAAATCATAATCGCTGATGAACCAACAGCGAATCTTGACATAAATAATAAGAAGAAGATTCTCTCAATTCTCCAAAAACTTCATGCCGAAGGTAAAACTGTGATAGTTTCTACTCATGAATATAAACAATATGAAGGAATTGCGACAAGGCTAATTGAATTAGAAGAAGGGAAAATCACAAAAGATTCAATGTTATCCAAAGAAAAAAAGGAAGAGCGAAGCAAGAAAAAAATACCTATACAGAAAAATAGCCAATATGGGAATAAAAAAAACATTCCGAATGCAGGAATAATCGAAATTGATAATGTTTCATTTGAATATCCAAATTTACTCGATTTAGCCAACATATCACTTACATTAAACAAAGGAGAGATAATTGGAATTATAGGAGATAATGGATCTGGCAAAACTTCCTTGATTAAATTAATGTGTGGATTATTAGAACCAAAGACAGGAGAAATTCGCATAAATAATGATGAATTAAAGCAAATTGAATGGAAAACTATCTCGGAGCATATTGGTGTTGTGTTTCAAAACCCAGAAATCCAATTTTTTGAAGAGACAGTAGAAGAAGAAATAGGTTTTATAGCAAAGAATCTTGGAAAAGAAGTAATAGATCAAGAAATTTCAAATTTACTAGTTCAGAGTATGTTAAATGAGTATAAGGAAAACAATCCTCATTCTCTCTCTCATGGAGAAAAACGAAGACTCGCATTTCTTACTGCAATTTATCATGATCCAGATATTATAATTGTAGATGAAATAACCAATGGATTGGGACAACAGAATAAAGAATGGTTAATTAAGCAATTTAAGAAATTAAAAGAAAATGACAAAGCAATCATCATAGTAAGTCATGATTGGGATTGGTTAGCTGATTTTGTCGACAGGATAGTGTATCTGGATCAGGGCAAATTATGTCCTGTTTTAGACAAAAATCACTTACTCAAAATTTCAGAGAGGAGTGAAATAGACACTGCATAATTAGGAGAAATATATATGTTGAGAAACAACAATACAAAAGAAAGTGTTTTTCTTACATACAAGAAAACAACCTATCTTGATCCAAGAAGTAAGTTAGTAATTCTAATAGCTTTTCTTGTCAGTGTCTTATATTCGATGAACTTATAC
Organism: Candidatus Heimdallarchaeota archaeon; assembly: GCA_016839875.1. The sequence continues at coordinate 39,486 of JAEOTK010000174.1, read as the reverse complement.
GTCCTAATAAGCTTGGTTTCATTTTCTTTATTATTAGTTCTAATATCAAGAATAAATCCTAAATATATTCTAGTAGCTGTCTTCTTCTTGTCGTTATTTTCAGGATTAGCTACCCTAATTGCTCATTATACAGTAACAATAGAAAGCATCTACATGTTCTTTGCAGCAATTGAGATACGGCTAGTATCCTCGTTCTTTATAATAAGCTGGTTCTTCTATACTGTAAGTCCTTATGAGCTCTCTATATCTTTGGAAAAGATGTATGTGCCATCAATCTTAACTTGGTTAATTACTACAATATACCAATTTATTCCTGTTCTTAGTAAAGAAGTAATTGAGATCAATAATATCCGTAAACTGAAAGGTTTAACCGCAAAAAAGTGGAAGATGGGAAAGCAATTTTACATCTTAAGAAAAACTCTCAAACCCCTTATAACAGGATCTATGAATAGAGGAGTGGATTTAGCAGAATCTATGATATTAAAAGGATTTAAACCAATAAGAAGAGATAATCATTTGCTAGATCTTAGCATCAGAATTATTGATATTTTTATAATGATGATCTCTATTGCAGCATTAGTTTGTATAATTATCTTCTTCAGAGGTTAACTCATTCTCTGCTTTTAATAAAATCCAATACCAGATTGTTGATAATATCCTTAACATCAGAAAGTGATTTATCTACGTCAACTACTTGAAATAGATCAGGAAACTTTTCTACTAAAGCAAAATAAATCTCATTAACTCTTTGTAGATTCTCCTTTTTCTCAAAGGTATTAACACCTTCAACTCGATCATTCGCAATTCTTGTAATGGCAACATCCACAGGTAAATCTAGTAATAATACAAGGTCTGGAACAAGAGAAACTTTCTCATTTTCTTCTAAGATATAACGCCAATCTAAGCCTCTAGATCCTTGATATGCTACTGATGAAAAATAGTAACGATCAGTTACAACAATCTTTCCATCTTCTAATTGGGGAATAACTTCATCCTTTAAATGAATGATTCGATCTTCCAAAAATAATCTAAATTCTTCCTCTACAGGTAAGCGTTCAGGAGCAAAAAAACTCTCTCGAAGTCTTCTTCCAGGAACAGAATACCTAGTAGGTTCTGTAGTATACACTGCATTATGTCCAACAGATTTGAGAAAGTCAACAACAAAGCGTGAGAGACTTGTTTTTCCCGAACCATCGATGCCTTCGAAGCAGATGAATACTCCAGCTTGAGGAGAATCAGACATATCAACAAATGAAATCAAATGTATTAAAACAGTTACGGTGACCAACAATATAATTGATGCTAGATAGATTGAGTGGACACTTTTTAGAGAAATGTTTAAATTATTGCGAATATCGATTAAAATGCATAAGAGAACAAATTCTATTTGATGGTAAAAGTGATAAAATGTTTTCAGAAAATTTTCTTTCCTTAATTAATTACACTCAAAAAGCTCTTGAAGCTGCTCCATTTGATTCTTATGAAGTTAATTGTGTGGATAGATTACATTCACTAACAAGATTTGCAAATTCGACTATTCACCAAAATGTTTCAGATCATACTTACAGATTTCTATTTAGAGTGTCAAAAGATAAGAGAGTCTGTTCAAGTTCTCTTACAACGCTAACTAACAAATCGATTGATTCATCTATAAAACAACTTGAATCAATGCTTTCATTTGTACCTGAAATATCTTTTTTCCAAGGTTTTCCTGAAAAAGATGATGCACCTAAAACAACAATTCCATCAACAGGAAATCTACTAGATGAATTTCAAAGAGCTGATATTGTTGAAACAGCTGTAAACGCTGCAGAAGAAGTCGATAGCAAAGCAAAGCTAGCAGGTTCTGTATATATTAACGATCTCAGATTTCGAGTTTTAAATTCAAACGGAATCGATGATTCTCATCAGATTACATACAATGGTTTAGTTGTTAATTCTTTAACAGAGAAAGAAAATAAAGGATATGCCAAAGAAGAACAACATGTAAGGGATCCTTCTCATCTATCACCAGATGAAATATCAAGAAAAGCTACTGAGCTATCTGTGAGTACTTGTAATTCAAAAGATTATTCACCAGGCGACTATGAAGTTGTTTTATCTCCTGCTGCAGCAACAACCCTAATGAGGTTTCTATCATTCGGATTTTCTGCAAATTCCTACCATGAATCACAGAGCTTTATTGCAGATCAGATTGGTTCTCAATTGTTTGATAAGAAACTCACACTACTTGATGATCCTCTTAATCCTGAAACACTATTATCAACTCCATTTGATGGAGAAGGAGTGAGTAAAAATCCTGTTTTTCTTGTTGAAGAAGGTGTTCCAAAAACTATAATCTACAATAATTTCATGGCTTCAAGATACTTGAATGACAAAGCTAGGACAACAGGTCATCAAATCATCCCGTACTCCGATTATGTGTTCAGCTGGGTTATGCCAATGAATCTTACTCTTTATCCCGGGGATTCATCATTAGAAGAGATGATTGAAGAAACAAAAAAAGGTTTCTTCGTAAATAGATTACACTATACCAATTTTGTTAATAGAAGACTTGGTGCTATAACAGGTTTGACTAGAGATGGTTTATTATATATTGAAGATGGAGAGATAGTTTCAGCTGCTAAGAATTTCAGGTTTACAGATAATCTCCAAGATTTTCTGAAAGATGTACCATTGATTAGCGAAAACACAGAAAAAAATGTATCTACAATTTGTCCTTCTATAAAACTAAAGTCATTCAAATTCACAGGAAAGAGTAAACATTAGTCACAATTAATCAAATAGAAATATCAATCATTCAAAAATACAGGTTAGTTACTAATGTCTGAAATAATAGAAGAAACTTATCATCGAATCAAGGAAGCTATTAATCTAACTCCAGTTATGCAATCCACAACTTTGAATAAATTTGTAGGAGGAAACTGTTATCTTAAGATGGAAAGTTTTCAGAAAACTGGTTCTTTCAAATTTAGAGGAGCTTTCAATGCAGTCTCTGCTCTGAGCTCAGAACAAAAAGAAAAAGGAGTAATCACTCACTCATCTGGAAATTATGCACAGGCTTTATCTCTGGCTTCAACAAAAGCTGGTGTATACGCTGTTATCGTTATGCCTGAAAATGCTCCAAAAGCCAAAATAGCAGCTACAAAGGAATATGGAGCTGATGTAGTATTCTGCGGATCTAAACCAGGAGACAGAGAAGAAGTTGCACAAGAATTAATAGATCAACATGGTTATACTCTAATTCATCCCTCCGATAATTTGAATGTTATTCATGGTCAAGGTACATCAGCTTATGAACTTATCAAAGAAATAGGAGATTTTGATTATATTTTTGCACCTTGTGGAGGAGGAGGGATTCTATCAGGCACATCATTAGCCACAAAATGGTTAAGCAAAGACACAAAAGTGATTGGTGTTGAGCCTAAGAATGCAGATGATGCTTATAGATCATATAAAGAAGGTAAAATCTATCCTTCAATTAACCCAAATACAATCGCAGATGGATTAAGAACTCAACTAGGACCTAATACTTTCCGAATTATAAGAGAGAATGTTGACGACATAATTACTGTTACTGAAGAAGCAATTGTAGATGCTATGGAATTTCTTTGGACTAGAATGAAACTTGTAGTTGAGCCTTCAGGTGCTGTCTCTTTAGCTGGAGTGTTATCTAATCAACTTGACTTAAAATCTAAGAATATCGGTGTAATCATATCGGGTGGAAATATAGACATTACAGAGTTTTTTGATATACTTCGAAAGAGAATAAATTAAGAAAAATAAAAGAAAAAAGAAAAGGAAGGGAGTTTAGTAGCTAGGAGAACTTGGTGTCTTTGTTTTAACTTTAGGTATAATGACTTTAACAACAAGAACGGCAATCGCTGCAGTTCCTGCTAATCCACCAATAATAGCGAGTGCTATAATACCTCCAGTTGAAAGACCACTAGAAAGTGCTTCAAAGTCATAGGGATTGATAACTGTGCATGTATGCGGAACAAACTCTATTGAGATAGAACCATTAAGATTCTGATGATATACATTAAACATGAATATCAACTCAGGTGCTAAAACACCAAAGTGAATTGCATAGGTTGTATTATCAGGAGAGTGAGTCGTGTCATAATCTACTAAATATGTAGTACCGGAATTCCAGTCCTTATAGTAATATTTGTTCCATACTGCTTCTCTTCTGAATTCATCAGGACGGGTACCATCACTATGTGGAAGATAATAGGTTACACTACTTCTGGTTCCATTTATGATGAAAATCTCAATTGAATACCAAGTATTTAGAGGAACAGTTGTATTAATTATGTACATTGTTCTATCGTTCCCATCATCATAGAATAAGTAATCTCCAGTCCAAGTTCCATTTTCATCAAGAAATGCATCATAGATGAATTCCATGTCAATAGCATTGAATGCATCGGGATAATCAGGATCTTCCTTTAGTATGATCTGAACAGTTGTTTGATTTACATAAGCAACACCATAATCTGCCCAAGTAGCTCCTGTATTGTTGTAAATATCTAGAACACTAATCAAAACATATCTTACAGAATCTTCTAGTGTGTAAAATGATAAGACTTGAGTATCATTGGTATCATAACCTTGGAAAATTCCAGTATCTTCTTGATTACCTACTGTCTCTGTATAGGTTGAACCATGCAAATAGTTTCCTCTGAAAATCTCATATTGAAGCTCTACCGTGTAGTTATTTTGCATCGTAAATGTGAAATTGTAGTTATGGTATATATTCGGTGGAATCTCGAATTTTAGGAGTTTATAGCTCTCGGGAGTACCTAGAGTTTGGTTGAATTCATATGTTTTTGTACCATTATAGTCTTCAATATCTATCGTACTCAACAATATATCAAAGTCATATGTACTTACAAATGGCGTCATGAAATAATAATATCCAGGATCTAAGATTATCTTATCTGCATCTTCTCCAAGAGGGCGCAAAGTATAGGAGTTTCCATAAAGTAAACCATCAGTGACATAATTCATTATCCACATAGCATGGTTACCAAATCCACTGTGATTCAAGTATATCATTTGTGTTTCCTCAATATTAACACCAAAACTCAAAAGATCGTCTTGATATTCATATTCAACGCCTGATTCTAGAGTTGGTACATCTACACTTGTAATTGAGAATATATAATCAAACTCTACCCAGTCAATAGGATCTCTCTCACTTAATATGTAGACTAGCATATTTGTATCATGTTCAAAATTCCAAGTATATTTCTCAAATGTTCCAAAACCTAATACTAAATCCATGTAGGATGGTTGTGTTGAAGTATCATAGTATAAGCCTTGTTGGTTCACAAAAGCTAATGTATCTATTGCATTATCAAATCTAATATACTTAAATTCATAAGCTCCAGCTGGAACATTGAAATAAAATGCATGTACAGCTTCACTATTTCTGTTTTCCTCAAAAAGGTTCTTGGACTCGTTCCATACTTGATCTGGTTCATTTACAAATCTACTAGCTATAGGTGAATCAACCGAATATTTATGGACTATAATATCTCTAGGTTCAATTATTATATAATTCTCAGCTGAAGAATAGAAGTATATATAATACTCACCCTTCTCTCTTGCGACAAGAGGTAGTATATCTCTATTATCACCATTTATTGAACCTCCACTAGAATATACTTCGTTGAAGTACACTAGATAATTTAGCAAAGCAGTTGTTCGAATGTTTAAATCAAACATTTCTCCTGCTCTTAGGTTTACTCTAAAGAGATAAATGACATTTGCTTCCAATTCCAATGAAGTTGCTGATTTAAGATCAAGTAATCCTTGATCATTCAACCCAACAGTAAAATTGAAATTTGGTCCATATCCAGTATCATTTGTTGCTGTTAGATATGTAGGATGATCCTTCCATTCCGATTCCTCATAGAAGAATCTAGAGAAACTGTCATAGTATGAAGAATCAAAGGATTTTCTGAAAACATTGGATCCATTGGCCATTGATGTTGTTGATGAGCTTTGTGCTTCTCTTATATATCTCAGTTGTGCAGCAAATTCAGTCTCAAGATATTGATTTTCAATTTCATGATTACCTTCAATAACCCCGTATGCAACGTTATCATGTTCAATAAGTGTCGTAGTTTCAGTAATATTCCAATCATATCCATATGTATTTAGTGTAATAAATGTAGATGAAAGGAGAAGTGTTGTGACAACTAGACACAAAATAGTTAATACTTTTTGATTTCTATTCATTTAAATCAATGGAAAATATATGGATTTAGCTAAAAAAACCTTGCGAAAGTCTTCACCAAACTTAAACAAAAATATTAACAAAATCATTAGAAAATGAATCTATCCTACATGGTCAAGTGTTGGTTTTGGAGGCTCTCCTGCAAATTTATAGAATTTTGTCCAAAATAGTATAATAATTGTTGTTATTAGAAGAAAAACTCCTGCACCAGTCATTGTTGCAATAATTCCAACTGAATCTGCTGTTAATCCTGATACTGATAAACACATTACGCTGAACACCTGGATATATGCATTTGTTGCGCTATATGCTCTTCCTCTAACTTCATTTGGTACATTTTCTGCAAAAAGCGCATTAATTGCTAAATTGAACATTCCATTCAAGAAACCATTGAACAGACCTACTCCCAATAGTAGATAAAAATTAGGCTTGAATAGAAAAATGAAATAGTACAGTGAAATAGAAATGGTACCTAAGGTTACTGCTAAAGGTCTGCCAATTCGTTTTTCAAATCTTCCAAAAACAAGATTACCGGCTATAGAACCGAGAGCAGCCACAGCTCCAAGATATCCAAATTCCCTATCTGCTAGATCCTTAAGTGATTGTTGAAATGTAGGATTAAGAACATCAAATAAGTTATGTGGCGTGTTGAAATACTGAATAGCAATTGCATTATGCTTGACCTCAAAAAGATAAGGGAGAAGAAGCGGTCCAGCAAAAGCCGTACCTATTATTATGAATGTAAACATGAATATCAATAATCTGACCGTAGGGTGTTTTAGAAGATACGAAAATCCATCTTTTAGATCACTCAGAACTACTTTAATTGTTATAGTTTCCTCCTTATTTCTGTCAGCTGAAGGTATCAAAGTGAAGAAGAGTATTATTGCTGAAACAAAATAACATCCACTTGTAATCCAAAAGGTAGAAGGTCCTAACAGGATGTAGATTGGTGCTGCAAAGAGGGGTCCTAAAACAGCTAATGTTTGGAAAACTAATTGACTTAATGATATTGCTTTAACATATAACCTTAAACCTGTTATTTCAGGAATTGCAGCAGAACGTGGTGCAACAAAAGTAGCTGAAGCAGCTCCCAATATGAATGCAAGAGCAGCTATACCATAAAGATTAGGTATAAAGGGAAGAATTACAATTGAAACACCTCTTAATATATCTGCACCTACCATGATTGCCTTTCTACTTATACGATCAGCAAAAACTCCAGCAATAGGACCAACGATTATCCATGGTATAGTTTGAGCCGCTAATACAAGAGTCATAGCGGTTATTGAAAGAGTAATCTCGTAAACATAAAGTTGAATTGCAATTCGAAAAATAGCATCACCAAAATTGCTAAAAAACTGACCAGAAAGCAGTTTCATAAATTCCTTATTTTTGAATACATCTAGATATGTCGGTTCGTCTTTAGGAGCTTCTTCAGGTATCTCCGTATCGAGCTGATCAGCTCCGGATAGGATTTCTGGACTGCCGACATCATCATCCATGAGTATTCTACCGTTCTAAAATTAAATTGAACGAATGAACTATTACAGATTTATAAATATAATGAAACGGATTGCGTACAATTTGGCAAAACGACTATTCAAGAGAATAACTAAGTAGATTAGACTCATTATCCTTCTTCAAATTAGATTTGAACCGATAAACTTTCTTTCTAATCTTATCTTCTTCTTCGTCTGTAATCTCTTCCAAATATTTCCAGAATAATGATTGCTCTTCTTTTTTATTAAAGTAAGAGGAAATCAGTGCTCCTATAATTACAGCTGCAGATTTTGTAGTTTCGATTTTTGGTATCACTTTAGAATGAACCAATTCATATCCTGCAATTTCCATCTCATTTATTTTATCTCTATACTGGGGATAAACTGACATCATATGGTTGATTATATGGCAATATTTATCTTTCAATTTCAATGTGTAGCCCAATTTTCTTATCTTCGAGATGTATCCTCGCTGAATTAATTCAATCTGTATTTTCTTCATTTCATTGTAACTAAAGGATTTTCCATCACTCAGACCTTGTAAGTTTTGCTTAAGTAGGTCGAAATGGTGTGGAGTCAATTGCTCATAAACAGAAGCAAGAAGATTATCTAAAATTGCTAAGAAGTTTATTATTATTTGATTTCTAGTAAAATGCTTTCTTTTGTTCAATTTTTTCACAATCAGAAGTAATTGTAGATTTTCAAAAGATGCAACTGTTTGTATCAAAAATTCTTTTGGGATATGATCTTGAAGGACATCTATGGTTTCATCGATGCAATTCTGTACTCTTTCTTCTTGTCTCTCTAAAGACTGGAGAAATTTCTCCTTAGAATCTATTTTGACGTCTATTAGAGAAGATATTAGATCTTTCTTCAGTTCTCTATTATCTCCTCCAATAACATCACTCATAGGATATCCTCAAGAGTATATCCGTAATTTCATTTAAATACGGAAAAAGAAAATTGAAAAAAAAGGGTAGTGGAGTGATTATTAGAACTAAATTAAACCTACTTTTTCATTGAAAGCAATAATAAGTTCATCAATTTTATCTATTTGACTTCTAATGGATTCCCAATAAGAAGGATCATACCATTGTCGGTTAAGCTCTTCTACGTCTCTACCTTGTTGCTCAATCCAAGTGAAATATTTCAGATTATGAATCCTCTTGCGTTGTCGATAATTTAATTCTAGCATATTATCAGTTTTCAATCCTTGTAAATGAGCATGAAAATCACGAATTGCATCCTCTCTAGTATAACTTCCATGTTTTTCATGTAATTCCTTTATACGAGATTGATAAAGTTCCATAGAATCTGTAAATACTGTTAGAACAACATCGTTTTCTGTTAATTCAAAATATTTTGCATGTTTGATTGCCATAACTAGGTTAGCAATACTAGATATCCCAAGAAGATGTAACTTGTTAACAAACTCTTCTGATATTCCCATTTCCAAAAGATACTTATGTCCCTCTGGTTCATTGAACAATCTCATAATGTTATACGTATCATCATCATCAACTGCAATTACTAGATCTGTATTCTTTACATTGTGGATCCATGGGATGTGTTTATCGCCAATTCCTTCAATTGTATGAGCACCAAACCCATTTAACAACATAGTAGGACACTGTAAAGCTTCACCTGCTGCGATTTTCAATAAGGGATAAGATTCTTTCAAAAAATCTCCGCATGCTATAGTCCCTGCAGAACCAGTTGTTAAAACTAAACCATGTAAGTTCTTATTGGCATACTCCTTCTCAATAACTTCTTTCATAGCATGCCCAGTAATATCGTAATGCCATAGATAGTTCCCAAACTCATCAAATTGATTAAAAACAAAAATGTTATCACGAGTTCTTCGTAATTCCCACACTTTGTCAAAAATCTCTTTTACATTACTCTCGCTTCCAGGAGTTTTGATTATTTCTCCCGCTACTGTTTTCAACCAGTCAAATCTCTCTTTTGACATTTCCTCTGGGAGTATAGCAATTGATTCACATGCTAAAAGAGCTGAATCGTATGCTCCTCCTCTGCAGTAATTTCCAGTACTAGGCCATACTGCTTTGTGATCTACTGGATTAAATTGACCAGTAACTAAACGGGGAACAAGACATCCAAAACTTGCCCCAACTTTATGTGCACCTGTAGGGAAAAATTTACCAACTAAGGCAACAATTTTCGCATCAACTCCTGTCAATTCAGAGGGTATTTCAAGATAATTTACTTCATGAAAACCTCCAGATTTTTCCACAGGTTCGTTTTTCCATGTGATTCTGAAGAGATTACGTGGATGTACCTGCCAAAGTCCAATTTCTTTAAGTTCTTCTACAATTCTAGAAGGCACTAAATCTGGATCTCTCTGTTGTGCAAAAGTGGGAATGACAATATTTCTCTCTCGAGCTCGTTCTACTGCTATGTCTAATTCGCTTTCATTTAAATTTAAATCAATCATTGATAAACAAAAAAGTATACATATCTTTAATTTTTCTTTCGCAGTTAAAAAATATAAAGAGGAGATTGATTAGTCTAAACCCAATCTCTTCGATAATTTAACTAATACAAAAACAACTAATGAAATAATTAAGAACATCAATAAAGTCCCCAAAAAATGACCTATTGCAAAAGGTCCAGCCATGAAAGTTTCCCAAGATTCTACTCCGGGAATATATGCTATAACAGGCATTATTAAGTCTCCCACAAGAGCATCTACCAAATCCTTTAGATAGAGACCCATGATGAAAGCTACAGCTAATCCAAGCACACCATAAGATTTTAGAAAACCTACAAAATCATCTTTGAATCCTATTGCTCTACCTTTTATTCCTTTTTGTGGTTTCTCTTCCTCTTTCGGTTCTTCTTTAGGTTCTAATATTTCACGAATTTTTGTTAATTCTTTTAGTATTTCTTCTTCAACTACAGCCATAAACATCTACAAAAAAATTCAGATTAAGAATATAAACTCTTCTAAGCTCAGAAATCAATGTTCAAAATATTTGAATAATATAATTGCAACAATTCCTGGTCCTGTATGAGTGAAAATAGCTGAACCAATCTGGAAGACATCTAATATTCTTATCTCTGGATATTTCTCATTAAGATATTCTTTGGCGATCTTTATACCTCTTTCCGCCTTTCCTTCAGTAATATAGATTGCAAGGTTTTCTTTAACTTTTATATCTTCATAAGCATGATCTATTATTTTCTTAATAGCATCTTCATATGAACGTGCAGCAGAAAAACCTTCTAGTTTTCCCTCATATGTTCCTTCTAGACATGGAGTTAAATTTAGAAGAGAACCAACAGCATATCTGAATTTACTAACTCTTCCACCTTTCATCAGATACTTAAGAGTTTCAACAGTTAAAGTAGATTTTAACTCATTTAGTTTAAAGTAATTAAGGTACTCAATTACATCATCCATGCTTTTTCCCTGTTGAAAAAGAATACTAGCCTTAATTGCTTGGATTCCAACAGCCATCGAAGCTTGATAAGAATCATAAATCTCTAATCTAGCTTTTCCACCTTTCTTTTCATATAATTTCTTTGCCAAATGAGCTGTGCTATAAGTTCCAGTGATACTAGCAGCCATTGTAATATATAGAATGTTTTCTATTCCTTCCTTTTCTACTTCATTAATGACTTCAAGCATATCATTAGGATTAGGTTGTGAAGTACTGGGATGTTTCTTAGATGTAATCACTTTTTCATAATATTCCTCATTAGTTATCTCAATTCTTTCCTTAAGAACTTCATTAGTATCAGGTAATATGACAGAGAATGGCATAATACTTATGTTGTATTTTTTGATTAATTCCTCACTAAGATCAGATCCAGAATCTGTAATAACAACATAATTGTGCATTTAAATCAAATTTAATAAAAAATTGCAAATTTATAAATATTTATTAAAAACAAAAAAAATTAAGATTTCGTTCTTAAATATCTAAAAACAACGAAACCTATTGTAATTAATATTAATCCAATGCCAACACCAGCTGTTGCTATTATTTCTAATTGTATAGGAGCAATATCTATTCTTTTGATAATTATGCCTACAAAAGCCCAAATAACAACTAAACTATAAGCGATATCTTTTCTAATATATAGCATTAGTAGTGTGATAATTGTTGCAACAATAAGCATGAAATTTGTCCAATAAATTTCTGTTAAAGCATAACCAGAATACAATAGTTTATTGATCGATAAATCAACTATTACGGCAGTAGCATTTGCAACAGTTGCAATGGTAATCCAGCCTAGATAGAGGCTAATTGGAATATGAATAAACCATCTTTCTTTTTGTGATATTTCACTCTTTCCTATTTTTAGTCGAATATACATTGTTAGAAGTGATGCTAATAACACAACCATAGCTATTAGAGAAAATTCAACCATGTAATTTCCTGGTGCTTGATAATGCCATAAGAAAACCCATACAATATTTGCGATTGAAGCTATAATGAATTCTACTCCCATCTTATTTATGAAATAAGATTCTTCCTCTTTCTTCTTGAAAAGAGCGATTGTACTATAAACAGTTAGAAAGGCTAAACCAATATATATCAATCCCCAAACAGAAAAGGTTAATCCGGCAGGAACAAAATAATTTGGTATCGCATCAGAAAGAGTACCTGGATCTATATTATTGATAATTCCTACTGAAGATAATACATTCACTACAATAGTCCCAATAAAACCAAGTACTATTCCTATTTGAATAAAAACTCTGTAAATAAATTTCATTAATATCAAAGAAACAGCTATTTTAGAATCTTTAAAAGGTTTTTTTTGGACAAGAAAATCAAATAAAGAAATACTTCTTCAGCTTTAGATTCTTCAAATTGTTTAAATAGCAGTTAGAGGTCAAACGATAGAAGAAGGTAAACAGTCATGACTTTTGAGGAAATTGAAAAAATAAAAGAAGATATAGTACAGCAATATAAAGAAAAAACACCTATTTCTAGAAAACATTTTGAAGAAGCACAAAAATGGTTACCTGGAGGAGGAACTCGTAATGTTGCACATTTCTATCCTTATCCTTATTTTGTGACTAAAGGCAAAGGCTGCTATCTTTACGATGTTGATGGAAATGAATACATAGACATTCTTAACAGCATGACAGTCAATATTCATGGACATGCTCATCCTGAAATTGCCAAAGTGATTGAAAAGCAAGGAAAAGAAGGCACATCACATGCTGCTCCTATGCAAGTTCAATATGATTTAGCGAAGATTATATGTGAAAGAACTCCCTCAATCGAGTTAATGCGGTTTTGTAATTCAGGAACAGAAGCAACAATGTTTGCAATAAGAGCTGCCCGTAAATATACTGGAAAGGACAAGATTATCAAAACAGAGGGGGGTTATCACGGTTCGCACGATTATGTTGAGGTAAACATTACTCCTAATCTTACAGCAGAAGATATGCCTATTGCTACAACAGAGAAGGGGGTACCAAATACTATTCTTGAAGATGTTTTCATTGTCCCTTACAATGACTTAGAAGCAGTAGAAAAAATAATGAAGAAACATCACAAGAAAATTGCTGCAATGATTCTCGAACCTGTAATGGGATCAGGAGGAGGAGTTATAGCTACCAAAGAATATTTACAAGGATTAAGAGAACTTACCATAAAATACGATATACTACTGATATTTGATGAAGTAATCACATTTCGTTTATCTACAGGTGGAATACAGGAATATTACGATGTCATTCCTGATTTAACTGCTCTTGGAAAGACAATTGGTGGCGGACTACCCATAGGAGCTTTTGGAGGGAAAAAAGAAATCATTGATCAATTTAATCCTACAAAGAAAGAATTCATTACCCATTCAGGTACATTTAGCGGAAATGCCATGACAATGTCTGCTGGGATTAAAGCAATGGAGCTTTATAACGAAGCAGAAGTTGAAAGACTAGATCGACTAGGAACTAGATTAAGAGAGGGATTAAGAGAGGTTCTAAAAGAGCTCAATATTAAAGGACAAGTTAGTGGAATGCAATCTCTAAACTATGTATATCTTTTCGAGGAACCAGTAATTGATGGAAGACAAGCTGTCTTTAAATTAATTCCAACATTGGAACTTTCTAAATACTTAACTTTAGCATTAGCCATCAATGGTCTTTATGCAGTTTCTATAGGTGTTACTGCATTTATTCTTTCAACACCAATGGATGAATCAACCATAGATGAGATAGTAAAACGATATAAAAAAGCAATGGAAATGGTTTTACCACTATACAATCAAATCAAAGATTACGAAGGTTTTGCATCAATTCTCTTTGCAATGCTTAAATCACTGAATACCAAACCAGAATTTCAGAAATTTAAAGAAGACAAATATACCCTACTAATTGTTGCAAAAGAAGATCTGAAGGCTATGGTTTTATATGTTGAAAATGGAAAGATTAAATTCAAACAGATAAACAATACAACAGATATTGTCAAAGAAGCTAAGAAAGAGTGCAATGGATCAATTATAACTACAAGAGCTACATTCATGGGATTAGGGTTGGGAAAGATAAGTCCTGTTAAAGCATTAATAACTGGGAAATTGAAGGTCAAGGGAATAAAAACCATAATGATGTTTACTAAGTATTTTGCTCTACTTAGATAAAATTTCTATCTGTAATGGAATTATGGGTAATATCCCAAATCCCCAATCATTTATTTATGAGTTCAATTCATATCAAGAGTATGGTTAGTATTAGAGCTCGCTTTTTCATACGAATAATGAAACTAATGTCACTTAAAGTGGAAGAAGAATTGAATGTAGTAGAACAACGAAGAAGTCTAGATGGAAATACATTTCTCTTCAAAAAACCATTGAGAGTTAAAGTTAAACCAATAACCATTGATGGAATAAACGGAGAATGGTTATCCCCTACTAAATCTATGAAGAATAGAGCAATATTGTATTTGCATGGAGGGTCTTTTATTGCTGGATCTCCAAAATCACATCGTTCTCTAGCAGCTCATATAGGTAAGGTTTCTGAATCCCCAGTTCTGTTTTTAGATTACAGGCTTGCACCAGAAAATCCTTTCCCAGCAGCTTTAGAAGATGCTATTTCAGCATATGAATGGATTTTAAAAGCAAAACATATAGATCCAAAAAACGTTTTAATTGTAGGAGATTCAGCAGGTGGGACTCTAACCCTTTCAACACTCATAAAATTGAGAGACGACGGACAACCTCTTCCAGCTGCAGGCATTTGTCTTTCTCCATGCACAGATTTAGCAATAACAGGTGAATCTATTAAAAGCAAAGTTGATGAAGAAATTATGCTTACTGAATTTGAAATTGTAGAAGCTGTAAAGTTATATTTGAAAGATGAGGACAGAAAACATCCAATAGCATCTCCCTTTTATGCAGATTTAACTGGTCTCCCACCTTTACTATTTCAAACTGGTACAGCTGAATTACTACTTGATGACACTACTCGTTTTGCAGAAAAGGCAAAGAAACAAGGAGTCGATGTCACAGTAGATCTGTGGTCAGATATGTTTCATGTTTTTCAGATATTTGGTAATCTTATGCCTGAGAGTAAGAAAGCTCTGAAGAAAATAGGAGAATACGCAAAAAAACGGTTTAGTTGATTGGAAAGAACAAATACAAGTGTTTTATCCATTTCTGTTAAAACTCACTTTACTGAAGAATACCAACTCTAACATTGTCAAATCTGGTTGGAGCAATTCCATGACCAACATAAGCTGCTTGACCAGGTTCACCTTTACCACAATTAGGAGTGCCGAAAACTGCCCAATGCTTGTTGTTGCAAATCCCACTGACATTCCCCCAGAATTCTGGAGTAATTCCTTCATAGGTGGGATTCTTAATCAAATGAGTCATTTCACCGTTTTCTATTCTCCACCCAATTTCAGTTCCAAATTGGAAATTCATTCTTATATCATCAATACTCCAACTTCTATTGGTATCCAAGAAATAGCCATCTTTGGTGTCTTCAATCAATTCATCAAATCCCCAATCTCCAGGTTCTAGATTAACATTAGTCATTCTAATAATAGGTATTCTGTCATAGCCCATCGCTCTAGATGCACCAGAACTTCTCTCTAAACCTATAGCTTCTGCGGTTTCTCTTGAAGACATGAAAGCAACGAAAATTCCTTTATCTACCATAATTACTCTTTGTGCTTCCACTCCTTCATGATCGTAGAAGAAAGTTCCAAGACCACCAGGTACGGTAGCATCAGCAACCATAGTGACAAGTTCATTACCATATTTGAATCCTTTTCCAAGTAAATCTGGAGTGAGAAAACTTGTTCCAGCATAAGCTGCTTCATATCCTATAGCTCTATCTAATTCTGTAGGATGACCACAGCTCTCGTGAACTTGTAGAGCCAGTTGAGAATGTCCTAAAATCATCGTTGATTTTCCACTAGGCATTTTCTTAGCAGATAGAAGTTGAACGGCTTCTTTAGCTGCTTCTTCTGTTACATCGAGCAAATTTAAGCTTTCAAAATACTCGAATCCTTTGGTTTGAAAATCTCCTCTAAAGCTTGCGGGAAGACTTCTTGTTTGAACTTCACCACCTTCAATTGCAGTAGAAGCTACTCCACCACCACACCAGATTATAGTCTGGTCTATCTTTGTTCCTTCAGTTGTGTGAAGAACCATATGATCTTTTCTACTAACGAAATGACTAGTTGCAAATTTTATAAGATCAGAATAATCTTTTGCTCGTTTAGCGCTTTCTTGCAAAACGTCTATTTTCTGTTTTAACTCTACTTCAAAGGGATCTATTTTAACAGGTGTCTTCACCTTAGCTTCATGAACAGGTTCATCTGCAAACTCAATATCAAATTTCTTAACTAGTGCAGAAGCTTTAGCAATTTTAACAACTTTATCAGCTAATTCGTTAATTTTATCTCTTGTTAACTCATTGGAACTAGCAAAACCCCAACTTTTACTAACCAAACAACGAATTCCTATACCTCGCTTGTTAGTTGAGGACATTCTTTCTAGAGCATCATTTTTGAAGGAAATATCTTCCATTTGAGTGTCCATGAATTTAACATCAGCATATTCTACTCCCTTATTTTCACAGCACTTTATTCCATAAGCAACTAAATCCACTAGATCCTCTTTGTTTTCTTGCATGGATTGAAATTTCCTCACTTGTTAAAAATCTTTTTCCAATGAATGCCAAATATTATTCCAATTAATAATTGGTCAAAATAGTGCTCAATTCCTCGAAGTATTCTAATCCTTTTGTTCTGCTGAAAAGACCTTTAATTTTGATAGTTTCACCAACATTAAGATTGTTGTTTCTTGCTAACAAGTCCATTCCAATCTTAGCACTTTTTATCTGTTCTCTGAAGTATTTTCCTTTGATCAGATTGTAAATAGGCTCAATAGTTGCCTTTAGAATTTCTATTGAATTTAAAATCTCAAGCATAGGAGCTGGTGGTTTGAGGTAAAGCACATTTAATACAACATCTGTATCAATTCTTCCTACGATTTTAATCGCATTGTTCAGCTCTCTTTCCAGCTTAGATATATTGTATACATCATTGTCGGTTTTCTTTTCTTCAAATAAAGAATCCAGTTTTTCAAGAATTTCATAATACGATGTTTCATCGATAGTAAAACCTGTTTTTGTAATGAAACTTTGTTCTGTAACATGTCCAGAATCGTTTATTTTCGCATCTTCAATATACTCGACTTCAGTTACCATCTCTTTTAAGAATCTAAAAATTAGAAGGATGTCATTCAATGTTTGTGCGATTTCTTGATGATTCTCTGCTAGCTGTTTTGTCACTAAACCTAGTTTGTCTAAACGTGTAGATAATTGATCAAACTCATATGGAGATAACTCTCCTTCTTCCAACATTGAATCAATTTCCCACCCATAATTCAAACACTCTAGAACAGCTTCCTCAACTTTTCTGATTGTTTTTGATTTCTTTTGTGATAGTGAAAATTCTTCTCTTCTGAATCCCTTCGCTATTGATTTAATTTTCTTGATTCTTCTTGTTCGTTCTACCTGGGCATCCTCAGTGGTGGAATCCATTTTTTTTCTCTACCCCTGAAATTCTTCCAAAGAATAAAGGCCAACCCAATCATTAAAACGTTTACATTTCAAAAAACGAGAAAAAAGAGTTTCCCGGTTGTTAAATGCTAAGAGAAACTCTCAATTATTGCCTGATAAACTAAATTTGCATAATCTAGTACTTCTTGTTTTTCTGTGTATTCATCAGTTACATGTAATTGATCTAACTTTCCTGGACCCATGATAACGAATGGTGTATTATAATCAGGAACAAGCATTGCACCGTCAGTACCATAATTGACGCCTATTATTTCAGAAACCCCTAACTCTTTTGCTTTATCTTTTAGTAACTCAACAAATGCTGATTCTTCCTTTAATTCGATTGCAGGTATTTCATGAATGATTTCAATTTCAGCTTCAGCTTCCTCTTCGTTGTTAAAAACCTCGATGATGTTGTTTATTTTCTTTTTTGTTTGGTCTCTAAGGTTATCATCAACAAGTCTAAAATCGCATTCAAATTCACAATATTCTGGTACAACATTGATTAAAGTTCCACCACTTATTTTACCAATGTTTAATGATGACTTTCCAAGTACTGTATGATCAAGTTCAGGAACAGCTTCTTTCATCCTTAGAAGTAGTTTTGCAGCACCTTCGATTGCGCTTATACCCAGATGTGGTGTAGAACCATGAGCTGATTTACCTTTAACAGCAATCTTAATCCACAATGTACCTTTTTCTGCAATACCGATTTTAAGTTCAGTTGGTTCTCCAATTAAAACAAAATCACAATTTTCCATTATTCCATCATTTTTAGCTGCTAAAGAGCCATCCATACCTATCTCTTCATCAGCTGTTCCTAAGAAGATAATTTTCTTTTTGAGTTTTACTTCATTTTCTTTTAGCTTCCTCATAACAGAAACATAAGCAGCAACAGCTCCTTTCATGTCGGTAGACCCTCTTCCATAAATTTTACCTTGATCTTCGACTCCTTCGAAAGGAGGATATTTCCACTTAGCTTCGTTTCCTGCAGGAACAGTATCAAGATGACCTGTTATAATTACCGTTTTTTCTGCATCACCATATTCTGCTATGATATTCGCTTTCCCTTCTGCATATTCTTGGATTTCAGAGTGTATTCCACTTTTTTCAAATTCTTTCACTAGGTAGTTTACTGCTTCAATTGTTAATCCAGGTGGATTTTCTGTTTTTATTTGAATTAGTTTTTTCAAAATAGGTATAACTTCTTCTTCAGTTATTGTCATTTAATTCACAATTGAGAAACTGAATAGGTCTTTTTTAACTTTTTACATCAACTAAAATCATCTCTAAGTAACACTCGTTTTAACTTTATTTCTATCCAAAATAAGTGAATCAAATGTTTTTGGCCTATAAAAGATGTACGTAAGAGTTCCTAATAATACTAAAATTGCTGCGATGAGAAAGGTTACTTTATACGCATAGGAATCTGAAGTACCATAGCTGATGATGGAAGAAGCAATTGGATTGGCAGCAAAAGCTGTAATAACACCCAATACACACACCCAACCAACAACTGAACCAATAAACAATTTTTTGTTATTTCTTAATCCACTGATTTTTTTGACCATTAGAAAAACCCAAACTCCAGCAACTAGGATACCCAAAACTGTATAGGTCATTATTATAATTACATTTGAACTTACTATAGCATCTGCGATTGGACCAGTTAGAATTGTTCCACCCAAACCCCATGAAAGGTAGAATGTAGCATTATAATAGCCCATCATTCTTCCTCTTTGTTCCAAAGGTACTACTCTGTTTACCATTGAATATGCTGTAGTATTAACCCATACTCTTGTGAAACCCCTGAATGCCATATAGATGAAAACAAAAATTATATGTGGAGCAAAAGGTAGAAGCATTATTCCTACAAATGCAAGTATGAATCCAACGAGAAGCATTTTTCCATCCCCAAACTTACTCGTTAAGAAACCAATAACTAGACCAGCAACAATCATAGAAATATTCGTCGTATTTCTCAGTTGAGCAACTACCATGTCAGATGCGTTGAAGGTATCAGGAAGCCGAACATGTATATTCAATAATTGACCTATGCTATTTCCACCAATATTAATAACTGCTAGAATCACCAACAACCAAACAAAAAGCTTCCAATCCCATTTCAATGATTTTGAATCACTACTTGCATTTTTTCTCATTTCTCGTTGCTCTTTAACTATTTCAACTAGTTCTTCATTATCACTTTTCTCAAGATCTTCATATGATTCAGGAATCAAGAATAACGCAAAAACACTGAAAATCATAATTCCTGATGCTATAAAAAACAGATTCCCTCCAGCAAATCCTATTCCATCTTTGTATAAAAATCCACTTGCTGTAACTCCTATCACATTACCTATCCCCCCAACAAATTGTAACAAACCCATAGTTTTGCTTCTTTCCGAATCTCTCGTTAAATCTGCAATAAGTGCTGTCCAACCTAAATTACTACTACTCCACCCAGCTTCAACAATCGTAAAACCAATAATAATTGTAAAAGCTGCAGCTCTTAAAGCTCCTCCAGTTTCATATCCTTTGTGTATCCAATAAACTACTAAGTAACCAACAGCTGCATATATTTCTCCAAAGACAATCAGTAATCTACGTTTCTTGTATTTATCAGAAATTCTCCCCCATATACCAGATTGTGAAGCAATATTAGCTATCATTGGAAGAGTAGCAAAAAGAGTCATCTCTGTATTTGTGATATCGAGATACTCCTTAAGATAAATACTAAGGAAGAAGTAGAATATTCCTCTTCTAAACTGTGCCATTATTTGAAATATAGACAAACTCACAAAGTGTTTCTTCAGCACAGATATTATCCTCCTTTTCAATTGATTACTAATCAAGAAATATCGAATTCTGTTTCAAGAAAAATAGTAACGAATATTAATATTGTGCTTGTTTTGCTCATAGAAATGAAAAACTAGTAAAATTCAATAAATTGATTAAGTAATAAATTTTTTAAATATATGTTACATAACTGCATTGAGGACAGATGTTAGGTGAATATGAAACAATATCCCGACGTTTTTTTGATATCCCTACTTGAAAGTAGGTGCGCTGTCCTTTTGAGTAATCTGAATTTTAAGGTGATTAAATGGTCAAAATAGTGTTACCAGATGAAAGTACTATAGAAGTATCTAAAGACAGTACTGTGTTAGATGTTGCAAAACAGATAAGTGAAGGACTAGCAAATGCCGCATTAGCAGCTAAAGTGAATGGAAAGCTAGTGGATCTATTTTACAAAATAGACGAAGATGTAAAATTGGAGATCCTGACTAATAAATCCGAGGAAGTTCTACATGTTTTAAATCATAGTGGAGCTCACATAATGGCAGGAGCTGTTATGGAACTTTTTCCAGATGCTAGACCAACTATTGGACCAAGTATTGATCCAGTAGGTTTCTATTATGATTTCTATGTTGAGAAACCGTTTACTCAGGAGGATTTAGAGAAAATACAAAAGAAAGTAGAAGAAACAATAGCAGAAGATACAGCTTTCAAAAGAGAAGAAATGTCTATAGCTGATGCAATAAAATACTATCAAAAAGAAGAAGACAATAAATTCAAAGTTGAAATCCTTAAGGAAACAGATGCAAAGGATGTCTCTTTCTACTCTCATGGTAATGGAAGTTTCAAAGACTTATGTAGAGGACCACACATCCCTTCAACTGGAAGAATCAAAGCAGTCAAAATTCTTCATGTTTCAGCAGCTTTCTGGCGAGGAGATGCGAATAGAGAACATCTACAAAGAGTATATGGAGTAGCATTTCTCTCACCAAAGGAATTGAGAAAACATCTACAGATGTTAGAAGAAGCAAAGAAACGAGATCATAGAATGCTAGGTCGTCAATTAGACCTTTTCGATACAGCTGATGAATGGGGTCCTGGAATGCCATTAATCTTCCCCAGAGGAGAAACAGTTCTAGAAGTTATAAAGAATTTCTGGAGAACAGAGCATCGAAAAGCAGGTTATGTCTTAGTTCAAACTCCACACATATACAAGGAAAATGTTTGGCAGACTAGTGGTCATACAGAGTATTTCTTAGAAAATATGTTCCCAGTAGATTTACGTGGAGAAAAATGGTACGTTAAACCCATGAACTGCCCAGGTCACATGATGATCTACAATCGCAAATCGCACTCATATCGTGAATTACCTGTGCGCTTCGGGGAAATGGGTACAGTATACAGATACGAACTATCTGGTGTTCTTCATGGTTTATTCCGAATCAGAAGCTTCACTCAAGATGACGCTCATCTCTTCATGCTTCCGGATCAACTAGAAGATGAGATTGTAGGTGTTCTTAAGATGGTTGAACTGTTCTACAAAACTTTTGGATTTGAAGAATGGGAATACTTCATAAGCACAAAACCTGAAAAGTCAATTGGAGAAGAAGAAGGTTGGAATCATGCAACTGATTCATTAATGAAAGCTATGGAAAGAATGAACCTCCCATATAAAATCAAAGAAGGAGAAGGAGCATTCTATGGTCCAAAGATAGATGTTGATGTTAAAGATGCACTAGGAAGAAGGTGGCAATTAGCTACTATTCAAGTTGATTTCAATCTCCCTGATCGATTCGATATAAATTACATCGGGGAAGATGGGCAAAAACATCGTCCATTTGTTATCCACAGAACAATCTATGGAGCTACTGAGAGATTCTTCGCTATACTAGTAGAACACTATGCGGGTAAATTCCCTGTTTGGTTGAGTCCTGTTCAAGCTGTAATTATTCCAATTACAGACGATCATACTGAATATGCTTTACAAGTTGAAGAGATGCTTCAGAAAGAAGGGATTAGAGCTGAAGCTGATCTTAGCGGTGAGAGGATGGAATATAAGATAAGACATGCAACTATGCAAAAGATTCCTTATATCATCAATGTTGGAGAAAAGGAAATTGATTCTAAAACTATAGCAGTAAGATCTAGAGGAAACAAAGTAGAATTTGGAGTGAAAGTGAAAGATTTCATTTCAGATGTTCTTGGTCAAATCCGAAAATATGAGTAAATGTTTACTCATTTCTACTATTTTTTTAATTAAAATAAAAGAGTAATAAATGGTATTAATCTAATTACCATTTTGTAATTTGTCGTGTTCTTCTTCAATATGTGCAATTTTGATTCCTAAGCTGTCCATAAGTTGGAAGCACCAGCCAAGCCAGACATTAACGAATCCTTTTGCTCCTGCATCAACAACACCTGCTTCTTTAAGAACAGGTAGAAGATTCGGTGTATTTTCTAGTGAAACAACTGCAGTAGAATAAGTTTCTGTAATCATTTCATTCCAGTCTCCACCTTTTTCTGCTACTTTCTTAGCAACTGCTGCTGTATCTTTGATAACTGTTAGAATAGTTCCTTCAGTAGGGTGAAGAACAGCTTCATAAGACCATTCACAACCAGCTTCGAGTGCTTGTGCGAAAACATCGATTCCTACTTCATCATGCTCTTCAATTTCTGCACAGAATCCTTGGAAGAATTGAGAAATAATTACTCCAGAATTACCTTTTGCTCCGAGAAAGCTCCCTTTGGTTATTAATTGTGCTGCTTCCTGAATTGAAGATGGATCAGTCTCATCTAATTGCTCGACTACAGTTCTAATAGTCAAAAACAGATTAACACCTGTATCTCCATCAGGTATTGGAAAAACGTTAATTTCATTAAGATGCTCCTTTGTTTGCTCCAAATTACTAGCAGCAGTGATCATCATTTTTTTAAGAGTTACTCCATCAATCTTGGAATTTTGTATCATCATTATTGTGCCCCGTGATATCTTTTTGCTTTCTCTATGTAGTATAGATTTATTTTGCTTAAGCAGTATTTAATACTTCCTTGCTTATATGAACATAAAATATTGCAAACTAAAATTGCTTTTACATTATGTTGTAAATGCTCGGGTGAAACTGCCCTTTTAAAATTATGCATATTACTTATTATATGTTCAGAGAACATTATAGACGAAAGAATGGGGAGAAATTAGATTTTTCAGATTTTCTAATTTTTCACCCTATTTTTACTTGGAATTTTCTTTATTTTTATTCTAGAAGTAAGGCAGGTTTCATTGGTCTAGCTTTTTGTGATTTTTTCTGTGGATCGTATGTTTCTTTATCATCTGCTAGATGAATTAAGATCTCTGAATCACTATACTTGTTACTGATAAACTCCTTATATCCTTCAATTGCTTTTTTCTGATCCTTTGATCCCAGCATCTTGATTCTAAATATAGTAGGATCCTTTAACATCAGTTTTGCTTCGTTTGCAATTTCCTTCATATAGTTGCTTAGTTCTTTGTTTCCTTTAGCTTCTTGCATTATTTTATTTATCTGAACTGCTTCTTCCTTGAAGATATTATTTGCCAATTTATAGAGAGTATTCTTCCATTCTGCGTTGATATAAATATGAATCTTCTTTGGTTGTTTTTTGACAAGCTTCACAATTTGTTCTATATCTTCCATCAAGTCATCCATATACTTAGCTTGGAGTGCATAGATTTTATCATCTGCAGTTATATCTATTTCTGGAATTATCTTCAAAGAAACATAATCACTGTATCCCATTCTTTCATGCAATTCTTCACAGATGTGAGGAATAGCAGGAGCCATAAAAACAACCAAAAATTCTATGACTTCTCTTAACACAGTTTTTCTTTCAACTTCAGACAGGTGTTCTGCTAATTTTTGGTATGCATCAATTGCTTTTATGTTTGCATAATAGCCATCCAGAATATAGTCTCTTACATTGAATTTTTCAATTGCATTTAGAGCAGCTTCCAGATTGGCTTTAACTGAAGAAAGGAAGACTTTTGATGGGAAGGAATAATCAGATTCTTTCACTTTCTTAACATCAATTACACTCAATGCATAATCCCAGAATTTCTTCATTCTTTGTTGAGCAAAACTAACCTCAGATTCTCTCCAATCTACAACAGTATCTGCTGTTGCAATTGAAGCTAAATGCAATCTAGTTAGGTCGACACTATATCTGTCTGGGATGTGTGCTATTGGGATTACGTTCCCCCTACTTTTGCTCATCGATTCTCCTTCATAACTCAACATCTCATTTATCGAAAATGCAGGCAACCAGTATTTTTCTGGAAATACTGCAACATGATGGAAGATAGCAAATGACAAATGGTTTGAAATGTGATGGATACCAGTATGTCTTAAATCATTTGGATACCAGTACTCAAATTCTTCTTTCATTTGTTTAATAATTTCTTCGGATATTGAGGTATTCTTACTTACTTCTTTGATGTCTCCTTCACTTAAGAACACATAGTCAAACAATTCAGGTTTTAGTTGTTCAGGTTGAAGATTATTATTCTTAATGTATCTGACAATGGTGTAAAAGGACATGTAGATAACTGAATCACTCAAAGATTCTATTATCCATCCTTCTCCTTTGGTAAATGGAAACTCTGTTCCTAATCCTCGTCTACGGACACAAGGTCTTTGATTCAACCAGTGAAAAGTATTTTCGAAACTTAGCCTGTATTTTTCTGGTATAATACTCATTTTGTTCAATGCTTTGAAGGCATTTTCTTTCCATTCTTTGTCACCATAATTCAAGAAATATTGATTCTGTAAAATAGCAACAACAATTTGACCTCCACATCTGCAAAATGCTTTGGTAGATGGTTCATATATTGGAGCTGCTAAATTAATCTCGAAGAGGGTATCAGCTACTCTATCCTTAGCTTCTTCTACCTTCAATCCCTTAAATTCTCCAGTATTTTCTTTCATAATTCCAGAGTAGTACTCGTCCTTGTAGATTGTCTGTGTAGCTTCTTCTAATTTCTTAATTTCTTTTTGAGATTTTATACCCAGTTTTTCGTATATCTCTACAGCTGGAAATTCTCCGTATTCTTTTACTTCTATCAAGGATATTGGATTAATTTGTTTTAACGTCTCTGAATTCAAATCATATTTCTCGATGGTCTCTTCATCTCTTTGTAAGTCAACTAAAGCTGCATAATCATAGGGGGCATGACCAGGAACACTATATACAACTCCTGTGGCATGATCAGTATCAACAAAAGTTGCTGGATAAATTGGAATTTTGGCTTTTGTTAAGGGAACTTCAACATTTTTATCTAGTAATTCTTTACCTTCTAATTCTCTGATTATCTCAGTCTCATGATTTTGTTCCATTAACTTCAGTGTTGCTTCTATAGAAACTATCCATTTCTCACCATCAATTGAAATTTCATTGTATGAAGCATCAGGATGAATCCAAACATTGGTTGCTCCGTAGATAGTTTCAGGTCGAAGAGTTGCTGCAACCAGAAAGACTCCATTTTCAAGTTTAAACTTAATGCCAACAAATTCAGACACTTCTACTTTAAGCTCATCTCCTGATTGTATATCATCTTCACCAACAGCATTTTTATCATTCACACACCATAGTATAGGATGGTCTCCTTTGGTGATTAGATTTTTATTATTCAACTTGAAATATTGCCACTCAATGAATTTATTATAGTCCTTATCCCCTGTAGTGAATTGTCTTGTAGTATCAAGTGAATAACCCATGAGTAGAAAATCGTTGATAATTTTCTCTGAAAAATAATTTGCTACATTTTCTGGCTCTGTAAAAGAAGCAACTAGTTCTTCTATTCTCTCTTCATCATCTTCATAGATTGAGACATAATCACGATATTTCTCCCATTCATCTTCATCGTTATTCCTAATTTTCCAAGATACAGCAAGAACAGGTGTACCTGTAATATGAAAACCCATTGGCCACAAAACGTTGAATCCTCTTTGTCTTTTGTAACGAGCAAAGATATCGCCCATTCCATAGGTTCGACTATGACCTATATGAAAAGGAGCTTGAACGTACGGATAAGATACTGTAAAAAACCACTTGGGTCTTGAGCTATCTACATTTCCAACAAATATTTGGTCATCTTGCCATCTTTTCTGCCACTTTTTTTCTATTTCACGTATTTCATCTAGGAAAGTTGTCAAAATTCTCACCTTTAGTTGTACAGTCTTTAATATTCCTTGAACAGCTGTTGTTTCGTTCCTTTGCACTGATGCTAAAATTGTCATTAAAAGAGTTATCTATTGTCATCTTAAAGCTGTAAAAGAAACAAGAAAACTTGAAACCAATAGAGCAGTTGTCCGACTTATTAGGGAAGAAGAACACGATACCCCATTGAGGTCTCCTCGAATAACAAGATGAATAAAGTATTTATTAACTTTTTTGGAAATGGTGATTTTGGGGAATTTAGATAACGAAATACTCTTTGTCTACATCTCTTTCTTTTAAGCTCAACCTGGAAACTTTGAATTTAGTTCCACCAAAGAGCTCAGCATATTTTTCACCACGATATAATGCATCAGCAATCCGACCAATAGCGTCTGCTTTCATTATTCCACTACCTGAAGCGGATGTTACAACAATCAACCCATCTATATTATCAGTTTTGAAGATTACTGGATTTTTATCTATTGTATTCATAGCATAATAGCCTGCCCAACAACTTGTTAATGGTAGATCCTTTAACACGGGTAGGTATTCAGAGAGAATTAAATAGTGATCATACTCATATTTACGAGGATCAGCTTCAAAATCATTTAAGGGATTATTTTCTGAAGTTATATCGTCAGTATTTGTCATCTCAAAAGGCTTTCCAACGACACATCCTCCCCCAATCCAAATGCTGTTATTATATTTTACAGGTTTTGTATAGAGTCCATACATTGGGAATATTATGAAAGGTATAGTCTTATCTTCGTTGAAATTATCGTTATCTAATAATCCTGAAAGTCTGTCATGTTGCACTCTATAAAGAGATTTTTTCAATGGCATTGAATGGCAATTAATTCCTAAAGGTAGAGCTAGTTCATTAGCCCACGGTCCTGTCGCAAGTAAGAATGTATCAGCAATTATTTTTTCTCCTTTCTCTGTCTCTGCAGCACCGATTTTCTTCTTTTGCCATCCTACTGGTTCTCCTGGAATTCCAAGTTTTTCTCCTACTGGTTCAAGAACTAGTTTAGTTATTTTAGTTGAATATAATGTCTCTCCACCCATTTTCTTGAATTCTGTTTCATAAAAGTCTCTTGTTATTTTATCTGCATCCAGCTCCCCACAATCATATCCAAGAATTCCGTAATCTATGTTCCTTAAACCAAGTAATTCAGCATCTTGATTTCCCTCAAAATCAACTACGATTTCAGGTAATTTCTTCTGAATATCATCCCTTTCAAGAATCTCTAATCGGATTTTATTGTCGATCATAGCTTCAATTGCATTTTTGTTTTGCTCAAATTGCTCTCTATCCATCAACCATAAGTAGGTTATATCCTTTAATGATAGTGCAACTCCCAAATAATTTTGAACATGTTTGAAGAAATCTCTTGTTGTGCTACTTAACATAAGATTGACTTCTGATGAAAAAGTATCTCTGTACATTGCTGCTGATTGTGCTGTGTTTCCTGCTCCAGCTGAAGCTTCCTTATCAACAACAAGAATCTTTTTCTCTGAATTATTCATTTTCAAATAATAGGCTGTAGCCATTCCAAGCATGCCTGCTCCGATAATCACAATGTCGTATTGCTTCTCTGTCATCACTGAACATCTCATCAAGAAATCGTGCTTCTGATACAACAAAGACAAGAATTATGGTTTAAAAAGGTTTATCCAATGAATGTGGTATTTATCGTTATATCATCGAATTTTTAAGTAGGGGGTCTGAAGAGTTAAATGAATTCCTGGTGCAAAATAAATGAACGTAAATTTACAAAGTGAAGAAGATAAAAGAATCGAGGAAACATTATCGAAAATAAAACACAAAATCGCCATATTGTCTGGTAAAGGAGGGACAGGAAAAACAACTGTTACAGTCAACGTTGCTCAAACTCTAGCTAACAAAGGATACAAAGTAGGTGTATTAGATGCAGATATAACAGGTCCAAATATTCCTCTTATGTTTGGTGTCGAATTTGATGAGCTGAAGGTAGAGGACAACAAAATACTACCTATAGAATCTGGTGGAGTAAAAATTGTTTCAATGGAATTTCTTCTGCAGGATAAGAGCAAGGCAATTATTTGGCGAGGACCAATGAAAATAAAAGCTCTAAAGCAGTTGATTGCTGATGTCATTTGGGGTGAATTAGACTTTCTTCTCGTGGATCTCCCACCTGGAAGCAGTGATGAACCTTTGTCCATTGTTCAAACGATTAAGGAACTAGATGGAATGATAATTGTAACAACTCCTCAAGAAGTTTCGTTATTAGATGTATCAAAATCAATAAACTTTGCAGAAGTTACACAATCTCCAATCATTGGAGTTGTTGAAAATATGTCAGGTTTTGTTTGTCCTCATTGTAATGAAGTTACAAATATCTTCATGAAAGATGGCGGAAAACGAATTGCAGAGAAGTTATCTCTCAGGTTTCTTGGTGCAGTTCCATTGATACCAGCAATCTGTGAAGCAGGAGACGTTGGAAAACCTGCAGTGTTAATAGATGATAAAACTGAAGAAGTTTTCAGCAATATTGTTGATGATATAATAGCAAGTTTGAAATAAATTCCTGAAATATTATGAATGGCTTCTTATACCACAAGATTATAAGTGCGTTTTCTACTTCTTGGATAGTATAATGAGAAGCAGAAACCTGAAGATCGTTCAATTTATTCTATTCTTGCTTTTATTATCTATCTTCTTATTTAACACATCTACAATAACCAAAGCAGACACAATTGATCTTACTGGATATAAATTTGTAGCTTTTGTAGCTGATGGTTATGATCATGGTGAATTATACAATGTTAAGAACTGGTTGCAACAAAGAGGCGGAACAGATTTTACAATCGCTGGACTCGAAAAAATTGTTACTCATTCTGGTGGAGACATTGAAACAGATATTTTGATTTCAGAAGTTAATGTTTCAGAGTATGATTGTATTATTATTCCTGGAGGAGAAGGTCCTGCCAATCTGATTACGAGTGAAGAAGTTTTAGATCAAGTTAGATTAGCGCATTCAGAAGTAATAATTCTCGCTGCTATTTGTCACGGACCACTTGTTTTAGCAGAAGCGGGAGTAATTAATGATACATACGTAACTGGATATGCAGGTATTAGTGGTGATTTAACCAATGCGGGGGGGATTTATCTAGATGTTAGAGCTTATGTCGATGGAAACATTGTTACAGGTAACACTGCGATATACTACAAAGAATTTTGTTATTGCATAGCAAAGGCTCTTGGATGTTTAGAGAACACTCCTCCAGTATTAGAAGAATCTGCATTTGAACACTTAGAGAGCCAATTTTCTGATATATTAAATATCAGAGTGAAAATTACTGATGACAATACAATATCACAGGTAACAGCTCATTTGTATGCAGTCATATCTTCTCATACATATTTAGTAAATAGCTATGATCTTGAGAATGAAGGTAATAATCATTTCAACGGAAGTTTCACAATTAGCGGAAATGGAACCTATAGTGTTGACATCTACGCTGTAGACATGTACTATAATTTCATCACTTACGAAAATCTGACAAGTTTGGAAGTAGAAGTTGAAAAGAGACCAATTATCACTGAACCCGAAAATACAGAGGAAAGCAGTTTCTTAGGATTGTTATCACTAAGTCTTATACTTCCCATTATTGCAAAATTAAATCGAAAAAGAAAGAAAATAGTGTAAAGATAGAAAAGAAGCTGTTACAATTACTCTTTGAATTTAGCACCTTCTTGTCTCAATAGTTTCTTTTTCATGGGATGATTACTTCTTCCAGCAAATTTACCAAGTTTTCCACTAGATAAAATTACACGATGGCAAGGAACAATGGGACCAAATCTGTTTTTCATCATTACATTACCAACAAATTGTCCACCATGAGAGATACCTACTCTTTTTCCAAGCTCACCATACGAAACTACTTCTCCTGCAGGTACCTTTAGTAGCTCTTTGAGAACAGCCATTTCGTTATTAGTAAAACCACTGAAATCAAATTCTATTCTAGGTAAATCAAATGAAGTTCCATCAACAATCCCGTTAATAGCATCAATTATTGGATGGTGTCCCTCCTCTATTTCTACTTCTTCATTTGCAATCTTTGAGAAATATGATGCAGCTTCGTTTTTACTCTTGAAAGAATAAAATGTATAAAACAGCTTATCATCATTAAGTAAAATACCAGTAAATGAGTCTTTATGTTTTGAGATAATACCTTTCATTATATCACAAGATTTTTTTACTTTTTCACTATTTAAATAAGTGACAAGTAAGTGAATTCTTATGCCTTTATCAGTTTTTTCAATTGAAGAAAATTTAGCAAAATACTTCAAGGAAAAATACCCTGAAAGAAAAGAAATTGAGTTACATGAGATAACATCCCTAGCTAAAGGATGGGAAACAGAGTTATTTTCTTTCATTTATAGATATAAACAGGAAGAACAAGAAGAAGAAATGAATTTGATACTCCGAATCTTTCCTGGGAGCAACCTTGAAGAAAAAACAAAATGGGAATTCAGGGTTTTGGAAGCTTTATTTAATGCAGGATATCCTGTCCCAGAAACATATATTCTTGAGTTAGATACAGAATATTTTGGATACCCGTTTATTGTTATGGAGAGAATTATAGGCAAAGACATGGGGGAAGAATTTACAAAAGCTCAACAGAAAAAAGACTTTGATAAAATAGTTGTTGATTTTTATCAAATATTTAGTAAATTATTTGTTGATCTTCACAGTTTGGATTGGAAAATACTATCTATCTATACTGACACAGATGCAATAATAACTCCTAGTTATTTATTAGATAAACGAATAAAGAAAATTGAAAAAATAATTATTCAAAACCATCTTCAAGATATGAATCCTTTACTTCAATGGCTCAAAGAGAAAAAAAGTATTCTACAATTCGAGAAAATTTCTATTCTTCACGGAGATTTCCATCCTCACAATATTATGCTCTCAGAAGATAGCAAAGCGTATGTTATAGATTGGCCAGCATGTAATATTGGTGATTTTCGTCAAGATCTTGGTTGGACATTACTATTAATAGGAGCATATTCAGGTAAACAAATCCGTGACATGGTTTTGATGTATTATGAAGAAGCAAGAGGTTCAAAAGTAGAAGACATAAATTATTTTGAAATACTAGCAGCAGCACGCAGAATAATGGATATATTGTTATTCTTTAAACAAAGTCCAGAAACAGCAGGAATAAGAGAAGAAACAATACAGCAAATCAAGGAAACAGTCTTCCACTTAGAAAATGTTGCTTCATTTGTTAAAGATAAAACGGGTATTTCTATCCCTAAATTCGATGATTTGATTCAGACAATTTTAAAAGAGTGAGAGGTTCATATCATTCGAGAATTACAGAAATTAATAGTTCATCTACATAAAAAATAGTGAGAATACATATGACTGATGTTGTGAATGTAAGTTTTCCATATAAAGACGAGACAATTGAGGGAAAGGTAATAAGAAAAAATAGGAAGACTGTGACAGTTGAGACTGAAAGAGGAGGATTTAGAGTTCCATATTCTTTACTTACTCCTAAAATGAAACCTCCAAAACCCAAAACAACAAAAAAGACTTCTGAAAAGAGCTGGTCTTCTTCCCAAACTTCAGATTATAACAAATCTAATACTGCAACCATTGAACCACTTCCAAGAAGTAGTGTTAAGGCATTGCATGTTGCTGTTAAATTATTAGCTGAAGCATTGAATGAAGGAAATGAAGAAGCAATCAAAGAATTCTCAAATGAAGCTATAGCAGAACTTAATCTCATTTATGGATTACCTGATCTGCGTGTTTATACTGGAGGAAAAAGAAGGTATACGAGAAGAGGAGGACAGTACTATGGCGTATATCGAAGTCGTGGAGAAGACGATGTGAAACATTCAGTTTCTGTTTACAGTAGAACCGCTAAGACACAAAAATATGTAGCTCCAAAAACTTTTCTTAGAACATTAATACATGAATGGGGACACCATTATGATAAGTATAAACTACGAATAAATAATACCTATCATACAAAAGGCTTCTATGATCGAATCAAAACAGTTTATATGAAATTGAAAGAACCTCTAGACAATTCTCATTAAAGCACATTAAGAAGTCATTTTACCTGTTCTAGGTAAATTAAAATAGAACCAAATTAAGAGAAAAATAAGCTACCTAAGTGAGAATATGACTAATTCTGGATATATTTTTGACATTAAAAAATTCGCAATCCATGATGGACCAGGGATACGTACAACCATATTTTTCAAAGGCTGTTCTATGAATTGCTGGTGGTGTCATAATCCAGAAAGTCAAAACGTTGAACCAGAACGAATCCAAAAAACTATGAAGAATCAAAACGAATCATCTTCTGAAATACAAGAGGTCATTGGTAAGAAAATTACTACTGATGAAGTTATGGAAGAGATTGAAAAGGATATGATCTTTTACGAAGAATCAAATGGTGGTGTCACTTTTTCGGGGGGAGAAGCTATGCATCAACCCGAGTTCCTTATCTCACTACTCAAAAGATGCAAAGCAAAGGGGATTCACACAACACTTGATACATCGGGATATGCTGAAAAAGAGATTTTTGAAAAGGTAGTTGAAATGGTTGATTTGTTCTTGTATGACCTCAAACTAATAGATGACAATAAACACACTCAATTTACTGGGGTCTCTAATAGACTAATTCATGATAACTTAAGATACTTAAGCGAATTAGGAAAAGAAGTCATTATTAGAATTCCAATCATACCGGGAATAACAAGTACTGAAGATAACCTAGCCAGACTAATTGATTTCATTAAATCATTAGATAACATAAATGATGTAAATCTCCTTCCATATAACAAGATGGGAGAAGAAAAATATAGAAGATTAAAAAGAGTGTACAAAACCGAAGAAATAAAACCTCCTTCAGAAAATGAAATGATAGATATCAAATCTTATTTCGAGAGATTAGGCTTTAATGTGGAAATAGGTGGTTAAATTTGGAAGAAAGAGTTGTAAAGCTCAGGGAACAGAGTTTAACAGATATTCCTTCTTTATCTGTAGAAAGAGCAGCTTTACTTACTGATTTTTATCAAAATGATGCTGCAGAAGAAGTTTCAATTCCTGTTGCTAGAGCTCTTGCATTCAAATATATTCTTGACAACAAAGCAATTTGTATAAACGAAGGGGAGTTAATTGTAGGAGAAAGAGGACCTAAACCACAAGCTGCTCCAACTTATCCTGAAATTTGCATTCATAGTTTGAAGGATCTCGAAATTCTTGATTCCAGGAAGAAAATTTCATTTTCAGTTAGGGACGAAGTAAAGACAGTATATCAAGAAACAATAATACCTTTTTGGCAAGGAAAAGCAATTAGGGACACAATTTTCAACAGAATGGATAAGAAATGGATTAATGCCTATGAAGCTGGAGTTTTTACAGAATTCATGGAACAAAGAGCTCCAGGACACACTGTGGCAGGTAAAAACGTATTCTTGAAAGGTTTCTCAGATTTGAAAAATGAAATCAATATAAGCATGGAAAAACTCGATTTTCAAAAAGATCCAGATGCAGAAAAAAAGAGAGAAGAATTGAAAGCAATGGATATTGCAGCAGATGCAATTATTGGTTTTTCTAAAAGATATTCAGAAGAAGCAGAAAAATTAGCTCAAGAAGAAAATAATCCAAAAAGAAAAAGTGAACTATTGAAAATATCAGAGATTTGTGCTTATGTTCCAGAAAATGCTCCAAGAACAACATGGGAAGCACTACAACATTACTGGTTTATTCATCTAGGAGTAATCACTGAATTAATCACATGGGATTCATTCAATCCAGGTCGTCTTGATCAGAACATCTTCTCATTTTATAGCAAGGATTTGGAACAAGGAATTCAATCGATCGAGGAAATAAGAGAACTCCTTCAATGCTTTTGGATCAAATTTAACAATCAACCAGCCCCCCCTAAAGTAGGGGTTACTGCAGAAGAAAGCAATACTTATACAGATTTTTGCCTTATTAATTTAGGAGGAGTAAAAGAAGATGGTTCAGATGCAGTAAATGAGTTATCATTCTTACTTCTTGATATAATTGAAGAAATGCGAATTTTACAACCCAGTTCTATGGTACAAATTAGCAGTAAAACACCTGACAGTTTTCTAAAAAGAGCATTGAAAATAGTTAGTACAGGATTTGGGCAACCTTCCATATTTAATACTGATGCAATTATACAAGAAATGTTAAACCAAGGAAAATCCATTGTAGACGCTCGAAATGGTGGTGCTAGTGGTTGTGTTGAAACTGGAGCTTTTGGAAAAGAAAGTTACATTCTCTCTGGTTATTTCAACATTCCAAAAATACTAGAAATCACACTTAATAACGGCAATGATCCAAGAACTGGGAAATTGATTGGATTGCAAACAGGGGATCCTAGAACATTTGAATCATTCGATGAGCTTTACAAAGCTTTTGAGATGCAGATGGAACACTTCATTGACATAAAAATAATGGGCAATAATATAATAGAAAGGCTTTGGGCAGATATTCTTCCGTCACCGTTTATGTCACTGTTAATAGAAGATTGCATTGCAAATGGTATTGATTACAATGATGGAGGAGCTAAATATAATACAACATACATACAAGGTGTTGGTTTAGGGACAATTACAGATTCATTGACAGCTATCAAATACAATATTTTTGATGAGAAGAATATTAGTATGGATGAGTTACTTTCTGCTCTTAGAAATAATTTTACAGATAATTATGAGATTTTACTAAATCTAAGGAATAATACACCAAAGTATGGGAATGATGAGACTTATCCAGATGAAGTTTTGCAAATGATATTTGAAACATATTATAAGCTAGTCAATGGCATTCCAAATACTAAAGGAGGATTTCACAGAATAAATCTTCTTCCAACTACAGTACATGTTTATTTTGGTAGTGTAATTGGAGCAACTCCTGATGGAAGAGAAGAATGTGAGCCTTTGTCTGAGGGTATATCTCCAGTTCAAGGTATGGATATCAAAGGACCTACTGCAGTAGTTAAATCGGCAAGCAAAATCGATCAATTGAGAACAGGCGGAACCTTACTCAATCAGAAATTCACCCCCGATCTTCTAAAAGATGAAAAGGGAATAACTAATTTAGTTCATCTAATCAGAGCATATTTCAAATTAGATGGACACCACATTCAATTCAATGTTGTTTCTGCTGATACCTTACGAGAAGCACAAAAGGAACCAGAAAAATACAGAAATCTCATTGTGAGAGTAGCAGGTTATAGTGATTATTTTATCAATCTTGGTGAAAGCCTGCAAAATGAAATCATTAAAAGAACAGAGCACGGTACTAAATGAATTATTTTGTTTAAATTTTACTAGTAAATTTTAATTATACCTATAATATATGATTGCTAGAATGAGAAAAATAAACAAACTACTTATCATCTTACTGGTTTATATTCTAGTATTCAGTTCTTTCATTGTATTAGCTCAATTATTCAATACAGGTTTTGGTCAAGTTCAAGTCAAAACAATAACCTTAGATGATAATGGAACCATCATTAATGGTTACTTATATCAACCAAAAAATGCTGAAACATTAAGCAATCTTCCTGCCGTAGTATTAATCCACGGTGTTATGAACGCCAAAGAAACAATGAGTGCATTAGCTCTTGAACTTGGTAGAAGGGGAGTAGTTGCTGTAACTATAGATGCAATTGGACACGGTAATACTGGAGGTAATTTGGATAGTACAACAGATGATACATTAGGAGTATCCACAACCATCCAGTATTTACGTTCCTTAGCACATGTAAATTCTAGCAATATTGGTCTTGTAGGTCACAGCATGGGAGTTGGAGCTATACGTGCTGCATCGGTAATCGAAGGAGAAATACAGACTCACATTTTCATAGGTGGTTTATCATTAAATTCCACAGTTTCTATTTATGGAGAGTTAAACTCAACCACTCCGAGTAATTTGTTAATTGCTATAGGACAATATGATGAGGTGTTTGATGATTTAGATGACACAAGAGAAAAACTTTCACCAATTTTTGGAACATCTGAAATTGTTGAACCAAATAAGTTGTACGGTAGTTTTTCTAATCAAACAGCTAGAAAACTGATAATACCAAAGACCAACCATTTATTTGAGCCGATGAGCAGAAGTTTAGTTAGAGGAACAATTGAATGGATGTTTGAAGCATTTAACATTGATGATAACAAAAGAGTATTCTTGTATCCATACCGCGATTTATTCATTACACTAAGCTTTTTCTCATTCGTTGGTTTCTTTATTCCATTTGCGAATATAGCTTATGACATTTCTTTCTTCAGAAGAAGAGAAAAACAAGAAGAGGAAATAGATGTCAGTTTCAGTCTCTGGAAAACGGGACTTATATGGAGTTTCCTACATATAGTACTATTCGTTCCCCCCATCTTGTTATTTGGGATGGAATCAATTTTATTCCCTCTTTCATTAGGTTTCACAGGAATATTCTGGTTACTATCTCTGACCATTGTTGGAATCATTTGGGTGCTAATTAACCTTAAGCGAAAAAATCCAGAGAAAGGATACAAAGAGATAATCAAGGACCTAGTAAAACGATTCTCTAATTGGAAGATGTTGATTTTCGCTCTTCAATGCTTCTTATTGCTTATCATTATTGATTTGATTGTCGAACAAATACCAGGAATAAGTATGAAACTTATCGTGCCTTTATTCAATAATTTCTCATGGTTAAGGATGGGAATGTTTCTGATCCTTCTTCCATTTATGTTCCTATTTTTTGCAGTTGATGGAATATTTATCTCAGGTATTTATCGCGCAAACATCAAGGAAAGAACGATACAAAACAGAATCTTAACAACAACAAAAATTGTAGGAATTAAGATATTGCCATTATTACTTGTTCTACTAATTCAATATCTTCCCCTAATTATCTTTGACTACAAGATTCTGTCTGGATTCTTAGGATTCAGTATGCAGTTTATAATAATGTTGCTTCCCTTATTTGTAATCTATACAGTTGTTACAACTTGGCTATTTGACAGAACAGGAACACTAGAGTCTGCTGCATTGCTCAATGCATTCCTATTCGCTTGGACATTGTCTACCCTATTGCCAATTAGCTAGTAGTTTCATATCTTAACCAAATGGAACAGTAATTGCAATATATACTGCAAAGTAGTGGCATGCCGCTCCAATTATAATACCTATATGAAAGAGATCATGAAAACTGAATACTTCAGAAACTACCTCTTTATTCATTATGTGGAGAATTGCTCCTAATGTATAAGCTAAACCACCTACGAAAACAAGGACCAAAACACTTACTGGCATGATGGAAATAAATTTCCTGATTGGAAAAACAGCCATCCACCCCATCAACAAATAGATACTAGTCTCAATCCATCTTGACCAATCTAAAACAAAGGGCTTGAGTATTAGTCCTAACAAAACCAAGAACCATTGTGCTGAGATAATTCCCCACCGCCAAGCTCCTGTTAAATAGATATAGCATAAGGGAGTATAGGATCCTGCAATCATGATAAAAATTGCAACATGATCTAGAACCCTCCAAAAGGAAAATTGATCTTCTCCTTTCTTGAAAAAATGATATAATGTACTAGATGCAAAAAGAAGAATTATAGCAAGACTATACAAAGGAGCAATAAAACGATGTGTTTCAATTCTAATTGCAGTAACAATTAGGATAATAGCTCCCACTATTGCAAACACCAATCCTACTAAATGTGAATAAACTGCAAATCGTTCTTTTTTCAGCAAAATTATCACCTCTTCTTTATCTGATAATTATTGTAATTTTGCTGAATTCACTAGTTCATAAATGTTACATCAAAACTGAACACAAAAACAAAATCTCTCAATATTCATCAATGATTTGTTTGTGCATAAAACAATCAACTAAATGATCATTGACCATTCCAACTGCTTGCATGAAAGCGTAAATTATTGTACTACCTACAAATTTCATTCCTCTTTTCTTCAAATCTTTAGAGATTTCATCCGATAACTCTGTTTTAGCTGGAACATCTTGCCAAGTTTCAGGATTGTTATTAATTGGTGTATTATCAACGAAACGCCACAGATATTTATCGAAAGATCCAAACTCTTCTCGAATTTTTAGAAAGACCTTTGCATTTTGTATTGCAGATTCAATTTTGAGTTTATTTCTTATAATACCTTCATCCTTGATTAATCGCTTTACATCCTTTGCATCGTATTTAGCTATTTTGTGAAAATCAAAATTCGCGAAAGCTTTCCTATATCCCTCTCTTCGTTTTAGAATAGTCATCCAGTTTAGTCCCGCTTGAGCCCCTTCTAGAATTATGAATTCGAATAGTGTTTTGTCATCATGGACGGGAACTCCCCATTCATTATCGTGATATTCACGAGATAAATCATCTTTATCTCCCCAGCATCTTTTAGAGTTCATTATACTGTGTTTCCTCTTTGGTTACAAAAATTTTGCCGAAAAATCAATAATTCTTTAATCTTAGTTTGATATATTCAGCCCATTGCCAAGGTTTCTTTGCAGCACGACCATAAATAGATCTCGAAGTTTTTCTTGCTTTTGCTTGAACATCGGTTTCTTCAATTCTATCATCATAATAATACTTTGTTCTTCTGATTTTCTTCTGCTTGCTCATATAGAATAACCTC
>JAEOTK010000173.1 GCA_016839875.1 Candidatus Heimdallarchaeota archaeon | reverse complement strand
CTGATAAAACAAGAACAAAAAAGCTTGGAGGGGGAAGACGTCGACCATGGATGATAGCTGCATGGATTCCATTATCTTTGATTATGTTTTTCTTATTTACTCCGTTTTCTACAGCTGATACACATCCCGTTTGGGTTGCTGTATACTTCTTCATAATCATCTGTCTCTTTGACACAATTTACACCGCTTTCTCTTTGAACAGGACCTCTCTCTACCCAGAAATGTTCCGAACAGATAGAGAAAGAGAAGAAGCTGGTGCAGGAAGAAGAATATTTATGGTTCTTGGTTTAATATTGGGGATGGGTGTACCAACATTATTCATTCCTACACTAACTGAACAATCACAGCAAAACATCTACAATTACTGGATTGCAGGAGCTGTTTTAGGAGCAATCGTTTTCGTAACAGCTTTTATCAATATAAAGTGGGGTGTAAAGGAACCACCTGTAGAAGAACTTGAGAAGAAAGAAACTTATGGTGTTTTTCAATCAATATGGTATACTCTTAAAAATTGGAAGTTTGTCGTTTTCATTTTTTGTTCAATGATGAACTGGTATGTGTTTGCTATATTTCCAATGATAATGCCTATTTATTCAGAATTTGTCTTAGGCGAATCTAATTCAATGCTTGTAGTCTTACTCCTACTCGTAGCTTTTGTTAGTTCTGCTCCTGGAGTACTATTCTGGTCTTGGGTAGATTCGAAAGTTGGAAGTAAAATGGGTTTCATTCTATCCCAAGCATTTTGGGTAGCTGTGCTTATCCCTCTGTTCTTTGTCACAAATTACTATGTAGGATTAGCTATGATGGCACTAAATGGCATTGGTTTAGCAGGATCTCCATATTTCATAGATCGAAATATATCCAATATTACAGATGAAGATGAGAAAAAAACTGGTCAAAGAAGGGAAGCTTCATACTATGGTGTACATGCACTAGTTATTAGGTTATCATCAATCTTTGCAATAGTTTCAGTTAGTTCTGTCCTGTCAAGATATGGTTGGTCATTGTTTGATCCAGAAGTAGTATCTGTTGATTTGATTACAGGACTTAAGTCTTTGATTTCATTCTTCCCTGCAGGAGCTCTTATTATTGGAATCGCGCTTCTTCTAATCTATCCTTTGAACAAGAAAAAAGTGGATGAGCTACAAACTCTTTACAAAAAAAGGAAAGACTAATCAAACCTGAAAAACAAGATTAGAACGAATAAATTTCTTTCTTTTTTTATACTTTTAATTTTTTCATTATCCACGGAATTAATAGTATCAATAATGGGCCTAATAGCGTGTAACCTATAAGGTTCATAATGTAAGTTGCAACGGGAGTGATTACATTTTCGTCACCAAGTTCATCCACGATTTGGGTAAATCCATAGAATAGACCAGATAGTGCTAAACCAAACAAAATTCTGACAAATATCTTCCACTTCTTGTCTACTTCATTATTATGATTGACTAGCTTCTCTTCAAAAACATAACAGATGCTGAGTGAAATAAAGAATGCAATAAGGTTCAAATCTCCGAATATGCCCTCTATTCCTTCATTTCCTAGATGTAATTGTAAAAGAATGATTGGCAAAACCAAAATTAATGACAATGCTGTGATATATAGTACCTTTCTCAAAATTGATTGATTATTAATGTGATTGGATAAAGGTTCATCTAGAATTAAGAACACTGAAATAGTCACAAGAGCTAATCCAATCCCAATTAGAACATCTGTAAACCAATGTCTTAGAAGATATATTCTTGAAAAGCTAATAAAAAGAGAAAAAGTTATTGCTAATATTATCAGCCACCATTTCTTAACTAAAACTGCTAATATGCCCCAAAATGAAGAAGAAACCTGAGCATGACCACTTGGTAAACCATAACTTGCTACACTAGGAACTGGTCTGTCTTGTCTAAAGGAATTTTTTCCAACAGAGTTGACAACTGCAGAAGAGATTGTCACTACTATACCTCTGAAAGCTTTCTTTTTGTCCCATGCATAATAAAGGATAGCTAGAACTCCAACATAAATAAATGCCTCTCCAAAATCACTAATTATATCCATCGCTTCTTCTATTGCAGTGTTTTGATTAAGTACAAAGAAGTTATTGACTTTTTGATCCACTGGATTAGTTCTTGCAGGATAACTATAAACAAGTGCTAAAGATACAATGATAAGAACTAATCCCACTCCTCCCATAGTTAGCGAAACGATAGTTCTCTTATTCATAGATGAATTTTGAATATCTCTTATTTAATATCTTTCAAATGAAATTGTAAAAAGAAGTAAGAAATTTAATCTTCCTTCATAGTTTTCCTTGCTTGTAGAAATTCTGCTGCTGTAAGTGCTGCGATAGTTGCTAAACCAACTGATGTAGTAACTTGTCTGCTTAGAGGATTCTTGATTTTGGAAGTTACATCTCCAGCAGCAAATACTCCAGGAACA
Source organism: Candidatus Heimdallarchaeota archaeon (assembly GCA_016839875.1). The sequence continues at coordinate 1,204 of JAEOTK010000173.1, read as the reverse complement.
GAAGTCTTACATTCATCATCGATCTTGATTAAACCATCTTCTAGTTCACAACCTAAGGCTTCAGCGAGCTCTATATTAGGTATTGCGCCAATCTCCGCAAAGATACCATCAGCTTTTAGAGTGCTTCCGTCATTGAAGACAATCTCCTCAACAGTGTTTGTTCCCTTTATTTCTGAGACTTGTTTATTGTACAGGATTTCAACATTTTCTCTCTCTTCTACTCTATCCACATAAATTCGTTCACACTTGAGATAATCTGATCTTGAGGTCCAATAGACTTTCTTAGCTCCCACATCGCTCAGAGCAAGAGTACCTGTAGCAGCTGCGTCACCGCTTCCTACAACAACAACCGTTTTTTCTTTAAAGAAAGCAGCATCACAAGTAGCACAGTAAGAAACACCTCGACCTACGAATTCTTTTTCTCCTGGAACATCAAGTTCTCTATGTCTTCCTCCAGTAGCAAGAATTACTGCCTTAACTAGATAGTTACCCATATCGCTTTTGATGAAGAATCTATTGTCTTCAGTTTTTTCTATAGTTGAAATCTCACCATAAATGATTTTTGTTCCAAATTTCTCAGCTTGAGCTCTCATTTTATCTGTTAGGTCGATTCCTGAGATATTTTCATAACCTGGATAGTTTTCTATTTCCAAAGCTAATCCCATTTGTCCCCCATAATCCCTTCCTATACAAGCAACAGAAATTGCAGCTCTTGAAGCATATAGTGCTGCTGTTAATCCTGCAGGACCATGCCCAACTATACCAAGATCTAATTCCTGGGGTTCTTCAGTTTCCTCTACTTCGTCTTCTTTTGGTGGTAATAATAGCATTTGCTCACCTTTATACTACTCTAAATTGTTAAAAGATTTATTTATATCTTATCCTAGTTCAAAAGAACTAGCTATCTATTTCAATTCCTAAATCTTTTGCAACTTCGCTAAATAAATCTGCGAATTCCTTATTCACTGAGTATATTAGTTCTAAGAAATTTAGAATATCAATTGGATCAACATCTGTTGTGTTAAAACCTTGTTCATATTCCGATAATTTGTCGAACATCTTCTGTGTCAATGTCTTACCTATTTTTACATATTTATCGTAATAACCTCGGATATCTTCTGATTTTATCTTCTGATTTATTTTAGGTGCCAGCTTCTCCATAGCAGTAAAAGCATTCTTTACTTTTTCATATTCCTCGTAAGTG
>JAEOTK010000172.1 GCA_016839875.1 Candidatus Heimdallarchaeota archaeon | reverse complement strand
TGAAAATACTTGAATCTGCACCTTATAGATACGATAATGGTATAAAGATTCTCACTCTAGGTAAAATCAACAAAGCATATGACAGACTAGTTGAAAATATAAAGAAAGATGACAAGGTTCTCGATATCGGCTGTGGAACTGGAATGTTATCATTTAGAGCTGTTCTACAAGGCGCTTCTGTAATTGGGATTGATATAAATCCAGAAATGCTTGAGATTGCAAAGAAAAGAACAGAAGAACTTGAAATAAAAGAAAAAATTGAGTTCCTTGAATTAGGAGTTGCTGAAATGGATCGCTTTGAAAATGATTCTTTTGATGTTATCTTGAGTGGCTTATGTTTCTCTGAATTAAGTGATGATGAAATTTCCTTTACATTGAAACAAGTTAAACGAACATTAAGTGCTGATGGTAAGTTCCTACTTGCTGATGAAATTAAAAGCAAGTCCTTCATAAAGAGAATCTTCAACTGGTTAGTTAGAATACCTCTTGTAACTATTACCTATATTCTAACTCAAACTACGTCAACGGCTTTGAAGAATATAGAAGACAAAATAATAAAATCAGGTCTAATCATACAATCTCGCAAATCAAATTTCATGGATAATTTTATCGAACTTGTTGTTGTTAAGGAGGAAAAATTATGAGAATTTCAAATTATGTTTATTATGGTTTGGTAACGATAGTTGAAACTTTAATGAGAATGTTTCCTTTTCCAGCGAAGACAGGATATCAGAGAGTTGGGAAACCAGATGAAAACTCTCCAGTATTATTAACTTGTAATTTTCATCTAACGATTTTAAGGTTAAAAAAAGCTACTAAAGGATTGAACTATCACCTTCTAGTAGCGAATAGTAAGGGCATAAATGTTTGGTGCGCAGCAACAGGAGATAGTTTGAATAATCATTCTGTAATCTCCGTCATTAAAACATCAGGGATAGAAGACAAAGTAAAACACAAGAAAGTTATACTTCCTCAACTAGCAGCTCCTGGAATTGAGACCAAAGTTATTCAGAAGAATATTGGTTGGAAAATTCTTTGGGGACCAGTAGATGCAAAAGACATTCCAGCTTTCTTCGAATCAAATTATGAAAAAACTGATGAGATGAAACAAGTCAAATTTGGATTTTTCCAAAGAATAGAAATGGCAATTATGTGGATATTTCTTGCTGCTTTGGTTATTATGCCTATCTGGGGACCTTTGTTCAAGTTAGAAGCTGCATTTATGTTAGCACAAATATGCTTCATCTATTTCTTAGCACTTATTTCTTTCCCACTTTTCGAAAAAATCTTTCTGAAGGAAGTTGAGAAGAAGAAAGCATTCCTTACTATAGGGAATTTTGTAGTTTTTCTGATAAATCTCATCTATGCAGCTATAGGTGTGGTTCTATATGTTATCGTTTATCAGCAAGACTATCGCTGGATTTTGTTTCGATGGTGTATTGTGTCATTTCTACTAGTTCTATTAGTAAATATGGAACTCAAAGGTTCCTCTCCTACTTACAAGAGTGATTCGCATGCGGATAAACTCTACGATGTAGAGATAGATTTAGAAAAATGTCGAGGAACTGGAATCTGTGTCGATGTATGTCCGAGAAATTGTTATGAGTTAGATACTGAAAAGAAGAAAATAAAAATGCCAAGAAAAAAATACTGTGTTCAGTGTGGAGCATGTATAGTTCAGTGTCCATTTGATGCTCTCTTTTTCAAGAATAGAAAAGGAGATATTATTAAACCTGAGATTGTAAGAAAGTTTAAGCTTAACTTGATGGGAAAAAGAAACTAAAGAAATTTCAGATTGAATATCGTTGAAAAACAATCTTTATAAGAATTCTAGTTTTTCTTCAAACATGAATAATAAGCTCCTAAGAATTAATTTAACTGATAAAACAACCAAAGTAGAAGAAATACCTGAATCTGTTGTGTATGACTTCATGGGAGGAACAGGTTACATTACTTATTACTTGTATAAAGAATTAAAACCAAGAATTGATCCTCTATCTGAAGATAATAAAATAATTATCGCACCAGGTCCATTACAAGGGACCAAGGTACCCATTTCTGGAAGATACGCAATGGGAACTAAAGGACCTTTAACAAGTCTTTACCTTGACAGTAACGCTGGAGGTTTTTTCGGTCCTGAAATCCGTTTTAGTGGTTATGATCTGATTATCATTGAAGGTAAATCAGACAAACCAGTTTACATTTCAATAAAAGATAACCAAATTGAAATCAAAGATGCCAAAGATTTATGGGGTATGCTTGTCTATGAAACTGAAGTTTTGATTAAGGAACTAGAGAGAGAGCCTAAAATGAGAATCTTATCAATCGGGCCAGCTGGAGAAAATCTAGTTAAGTTTGCTTGTACAACTTCAGATAACTTCCGAAATGCAGGTAGAGGGGGATTAGGAGCAGTTTTTGGTTCTAAGAATCTTAAAGCAGTAGCGGTTAAAGGTTCAAATCGTCCAACTAATGGTAATCAAGACAAAATTGAAACAATCAGGAAGGATATAATTCAAAGAGCAAAAAACGCTAAAGAAGATGGGCATTTACTTCATCAACATGGAACAAGTTGGTTAGTAATGGAATCCTCAGATTTAGATCACTATCCAACACGAAACTGGCAAGCTGGAGAATTTGAAGATGCAAATAAATTAAGTCATGAATCTTTTGCGGAAAAATATAAACGTTTTAGACGTCCATGCTATCAATGTCCAATTGGCTGTAGTGAAACCTTAGATGCTTCAATCTTTGACTGGGTTAAGAAAGATAGAAAAGAAATTGCCAAACCTGAGTATGAAACTTTAGCAATGTTAGGAGGAAATTGTGGAATAAGTGATCCTGAAGCAGTTATTCATGCTAATTACCTTTGTAACCAGTTAGGATTAGATACAATCTCAACTGGGAGTGCCCTCGCAATGACAATGGAAGCAAAAGAAAAAGGATTTGTTGAAGGTCCAGAATTTGAAGATGTTGAGTTTGGCAATGAAGACAAATTCTTAGAATTAATAGACATGATTGCATATCGTAGAGGAATAGGAGATATTCTAGCAGAGGGAGTAGCACAAGCTGCAGAATATTGGAATGTGAAAGATTTAGCAATTCACGTCAAGAAACTTCCCTTTGCAGCTTGGGATCCACGCGCCAAACTGGGATTAGGTTTAAGTTATGCTACAGCTGCTGTGGGGGCTTCACATTTGCGCGGCTGGCCATCTACAAAAGA
>JAEOTK010000171.1 GCA_016839875.1 Candidatus Heimdallarchaeota archaeon | reverse complement strand
TAGTTTATCGATTCTTATTTTGTCTATCTTTCTGTTTCAGATAAGTTCTTTCATGGTTCAATCAGAAGATATTTCTGAGATAGAGATAGATGATATTGTTGATAAAATAATAGAAAGGCCTGATTTGGGTTCAAAAAGAGAATACGTACTACATTTTGAATCGAAGAAGGCTTATAATGGTTTTGTGGAAGTTTTTGATGCGAAATTGGAATTTCCTTATCTCAAAATGGTAAGAATTAACGAATACGCAATATATAGATCCGTTTTAGAGAACTTTGAAGGTGTAGATGGAGTATTTGATGTCACAGATGCACGATTTAATTTTATTGATCCTGTTGAAGATAATGAATACATTATTACTCAATATGATCCAATCAAAGCATCATTTGAACAGAAATCTATCTTAAATGCTCAGCCTTTGTGGGATTTAGGATATGAAGGTCAAGGGACAGTTTTCTACGACATAGACACTGGGATAAACACAGCACACACAGACTTTGCTGGGAGAATTAATCACTCGTTAAGTTTGTCTTTCATTCAAACACAATATGGTTATGTGTATAATGATCTTTCAATCGAGGATGAAAATGGCCATGGCAGCCACACAGCAGGTTCTGCAGCAGGAGATGGCTCTACCTCTGGAGCGGCTATTGGACTTGCTCCTGAAGCAGAAATCATAGTTGGAAGAGTTGAAGTTCAGCAAGGAACCATTCCCTTTGATTCACTTCTTGCAGCTTGGGATTATGCAATCTCTCTAGGAAAAGTTGATGTTGTTAACTTCAGCATCGGTGGAACCGATGAAGAGGGTTTAGATCCACTTGAATTAGCAATAGAAGAAGCGGCTCGCAGCGGTATAGTTGCTTGTTGTTCAGCGGGTAATGATGACAATGATAACAATTACGCATATGATATTCATAATCCTAGTTCAGCACCAAATGCAATTTCTGTTGCAGCTACACTTGGAGATATAGTTGTAGCTGATTATAGTATGATAGGTCCCACTCAAACTGGTCATGTGAAACCAGATGTTGCTGCACCAGGAACTAACATCTTCAGCTGTTGGATAGGTGGAGCTACTGCTTATAATACAATAAGTGGAACATCCATGGCTACACCATCGATTACTGGTGGTAGTGCTATACTCATTCAAGCACTCCAAGATCTTTCTATTCCTTACCATCCAGGATTAATCAAAGCTGCTCTAATGGAATCCGCAACACCTATAGCCACAAATACTCATCTTGAAATAGGTGCTGGAATACCTGATCTCGAGGAAGCTTTGAATATAATTAGTGCTGCAGATCTGAATGCAACTGGTTTTCCTGTAGTTTTATATGCTATGTCAGATTTCCCTGATCCAAATGATAATGAATTTTTACAAGGGTACCATGGAGAGTACTTTGTTACTACTGTGTCCTCTACTCCAGGTGAAGATTTAGCACCTTCAATAAATGGAACTGTAGCATCATTTCTAAGCATGAACACAACATCTTGGACAGGACCTTGGACTAAGAATTATTATATTTCAGTAGATATACCAGATGACGCAACAATCGGAACCTATGATGGATATATTACTTTTACAACATCTCAAGGTGTAGAAGCTGCAACTTACATCAATATTGAAGTTAAAGAAGGAGTAGGTAAGGTTCTTTATGCAAAGAAATTTACAGATTACCCCTTTGATTACCTAGGATGTCAGTATAAATTCGTGGAACAAACACTGTTTTCTAATAAAATCTCATTGAATCCATATCATTCTTGGAACATAACAGGTGAGCGAAATATCATAAGTGAGGAAGTACTTGAAGGCTATGATGCAATCTGGATTCCCGATCCATTCAACATACAATATCCAGATGGTTATACTAATCCATACTATATATGGCCAGCTCCAACACCAGCAGACGAAGCAATATTAGCAGACGAGATAATAGCTATCCAAAATTATATTGATAATGGAGGAAGTTTGCTCCTTAATTTCTTAGGAGAAACAATAGCTGGTGGAGGTTATTCTGCTAGCGTTGGTATGCATGTTGGTACTATCAATGATTTACTAGATCCTTATGGTATTGTTGTAGATGATTCTCAATATTCATTTGCAGATCCTGAATTAGCCTATGCCGTGAAAACACATGCAGTAACAAATAATGTTTATAAAATCGATCATTGGGGAACTACACTTACAGCTACAGGTGATGCTCAGGTTCTAGTTGAATATGAAGGTGAAGGAGTACTTGCAGCTTATGAGAATGAAAATGGTGGAAGAATAGTAGTTCAGTGTACTAATTTTATGATGGACACTGCTGGATACAGAGAAACTTATCATTCAGGAACCAGCAACAAAATCTGCACAGATAACATCTTTGATTGGCTGGTAGCAGATGAGAAAATCATTGGTTCATATACGGAAGATTCAACAGGAGCATCATTCGAAGTTACTTCTCTTATACCAGCAGCTACCTTAACTGCGACATTATCTATTTCAACAGAATCAGGAACAACAACTACTACAGTAGACCTAGATGAAGTTGTTGCTGGAGAATATACCTACAGATTAGATTTTGGTGATCAAGGAAAATACAAATTTATCGTTGAAAGTGCAGATGATACATATGCAGCAGGATTCATTTTTGATAATATCGCCCCTGTAATTACTGAAGCAACTGGATGGACAAATAACACTGTTCTAAGTGGAGCAAGTTTAGCATTCTCTATTGAAGATGCAACATCCAAAATTTTGACTGCTGATATCACACTTAATGGTGATAAAATATACACTCAAGGACTTGAAACGAAGATTGTAACTTTCTCAGTATTTGCTTCCGCTTTAGTTGATGGAGATAATATACTACATGTAGTTGCTGAAGATGAAAAAGGCAATGAATTAGACGTGACATTTGTCATTCCAACAACTGGAGGAACTGATGAAAATCCTCTCTCAACAATGATAGTTGTATTAAGTCTTTTATCACTTGCCGCGGTTGTCACAATCTTTAGAAGAAAATTCAAGTAATTTTCCTTTCTTTTTCTTTTTTTACTTTCTATAGAAAATCTTAACAATTATATGATACTTATTCTATCGAAGTACCTCTTATCAAGAGATTTAATTTGAAGGAACAAATAGATAAAAGTATAAGACAGCTGAAATCGAGGATCAATATTGAGAATTGCACAAGGAACAGAAATATTAGTTGGTTTTTTAGCTTCTTTAACTCTAATCAGTATTATTGCATCAATTTTAATCGCTATTCTTCTCAATAATTTTTGGCAAATAGTTATTTTTGTTTGTATTATAATCTGGAATATTTTTCTCATTTGGGATTTTAGAAATCCAAAGAGAGAAATTATAAGAAACAAGAATATTATTTTGGCTCCAGCAGACGGAACCATTGTTGAAATGGAAGAGCTTGAAGATGGATTTTATTACGTAATCAGAATGTCTCCATTTGATGTACACATGAATCGAAGTCCAATTGATGGTAGTGTAAGTACTATTCAATTTCAGAAGGGTTCTCATTGGCCTGTATATTTTCCAGAATATGCAAAACGCAATCAGAGAAACGCAATAACCATTATCAATAAAGAAGAAGATATAGAAGCTATTGTTACACAGGTATCAGGTATTTTTGCTAGAAGAACTATCTCTTACGTGAAGGAAGGAGACACAGTAATGCAAGGTAGAATAATAGGTACGATTAGATTTGGTTCTATAACTAGTCTGAAAATTACAAGCAGTAAAAAATTTAAATTAGTTCAAGAATGTGGAAGCATAGTTAGAGCAGGACTTACAATTCTTGCAGAAATCGAACAATAGTGATAAAATGTCTTGGGAAGATCTTCCTTATCTCCAGAAAAAATGGATTAAAACTACAGCTTGGATTTTAGCTAATTTGTTTACTCTTGGGAACATTACTTTTGCAATAATAGGAATTGTTTTCACATTTATCAATCCTGAAAATTTCAATTTTTGGTTTGCTAAAATTTTAGCGGTGTGTTCAATATTAGATTTTGCAGATGGAAAACTTGCTCGAATAAGTGGCAGTAAAAAATTAGCAATCGATGTAGATACCATTGTTGATGCATTTGCTTTTGGTGTTTTTCCAGCAATATACTTAGGATATGTTGTATCAGCTTGGGAAACAAGAATCGCTCTTGCAGTATTAGCCGGAGTTGTAACAGGCTTAGCTTACATAGGAGCAGTGTGGTACAGATTGTATCGCTTTGTCAAAAGAGATCCTCTTTACACCCCTTATTTCACAGGCTTACCAAGTCCATTTGCAGGTATGGTTGTCGCTTGTTTGGTGGTTTTTCCTGATACAGATGCTTGGGTAGTGATGGTATCCACTTTTATCATATCGGGTTTTATGTTATCAAAAATCCCATTTCCATCATTCAAGGGTGTTCCTTCAAAATTCGATTTATATTGGATAATAACTACTACCCTTTTAGTGGTTTTATTTGCAGCGTTCCCTTTTGCATGGATGATTTATCCTACTTACGGAATTTCAATCTACATGATAGTTTACTTAATAGCAGGACCTGGGTATGCAATTAAACTGGAAGAAAAAACGAAAGAAGGAGAAATGGAGAAAG
>JAEOTK010000170.1 GCA_016839875.1 Candidatus Heimdallarchaeota archaeon | reverse complement strand
ATTATCTTCTAATAAGGTTTCATGCATTTTAGTAGTTTGCTTTTGTCGATCAATTTTTTGTATTCCAATTTTTGAAAAATCATACAATGACTCTTGTTCGAATAAATTAGTCTTTTTTGTAATAAACATTGTAATTAGACAACCTACACCTAACATTCCCCACAGGCTTAGATAGAATGCCGAATGCTCTGCAATTCCTGAATAGTTCCCACCAGGGTTTTGTACCAAAAATAGGAAAGCATCATGTAAATAATGAAAGATAATTGAGGGAATAAGAGAATTTGATTTATAGGCAACATAGGAAAAAACTAGTCCCATGAGTATAATGGAAAAAATATCCACCAAAGACCATAAATCAAAAGCAGAAATATGAGACAGACCAAAAACGACAGATTGTATAACTATTGCTTTCCTTAAATCTTTTAGCCATCTCATTAGGACAAACATCATGATACCTCGGTAGAAAACTTCCTCCCAGACACCAGGAGCTGTTGCGAAAATCACTTGTGTTAGTTCTAATTGATTTATATCAAACTCATATCTACCCGTTATAATGGATCCAATCAACATTCCAGACAATGAGCAGAGAGCTAATAGAATTCCCAATAGAATATGTGCACCTATATTAGATGGAATATACAATCCAATGTTCCTAGCGAATTTACTTGCATCAATTTTACCAAATGGAGCTTTAAGTTTTTTAGGATAGATAATGATAATAGCAAGTAAGCAAAACGGAAAAGTAATAAGTGGAATAAATATTCTTGAAATTTCCATATCTGTTATCATTCCTATAATTAGTAAAACTATTGCTCCAGTTGTGGGGAAAAAGATAGCTAGAAAAAATGCTGGAATCATCCTATTTTTTGAGAACCGGAATTCTTGATTATCAAGAGAATTTTCTTCATTGTTATTTGAGTTAGCATTCATTGAATCAGTTTGTTCTTCATATTCCATGGACTCATTAGAGTAATTCCATAAAATAAATTTTTCGTCTCTAATTTTAGTAGAAAATCAAAGCAAATTAATAAAGTAAATTTGCAATTTACTATCTTTGCCATGCAATCTAGTTTTTACTAAGAATCTTTTGTGAAACATAATCTAGAGATTATAGTTCCTTCTCTAGAAGATAAAGAGTATGTAAATCAGATTTTGTTTAGTAGTCTCACAACTTGAAAATTAATAAACAATGTCTATCTTCTGATAAGGTAGCTTCTTGGATGAACGACCATCTCGGAAGAAGAAGACTTTTGCAGTAAAATGAAAAACTTATTCTGTCAATCTTTCAAAGTAAATTGCTCATTCATTCTGTTTATAGTGATTATAGAAAGCTTTTATCAACCAGTTTTGCATTGTATCCATGAACTTCTTAGCCTTGTATTTTTGAGATTTAGTTTCAATGATCTGATAAGCTCTCTCAATTTGACCTACTCTTGGTAGTTCGATTTCTTCCATAGTTTTTCCTTCTTTTATTTCAGAGATTATGAAAGATTTGAGAGTATTGTAGAATTCAATTTGATCATCAAGATATTCTTGAGGATTATCAATTACGTTTCCATGACCTGGCACTATATAATCAAGTTTCATCGTTTTGAATTTCCTAAACGCTGTCAGACATTCCTCGGGATTTCCTGTCTTTCTTGGACTGAATTGATATATTCCTAGAAATGGTAGACCGAGATTTATACTCTCCTCGAAGAAGAGATCTCCAGCAAAGAGAATTCCTTCACTTGGAACATATGCTACACTTGAACCAATACTGTGACCTGCTACATGATGAAATTCTACAGTTAATGCTTCTTCTTCAATTATAAATTTGTCTTCAAATATTTCAACCTTCCAACCACTCCACCTAGTATTTTTAGGCATGTTCTCTTTACATTTCTGACTAATTAACAGAACCGTGTCTTTGAAAGCACCCATTCCTCCTCTATGGTCGCTATGAGCGTGTGTTAGGAAAAGATAACCAACAGAAAGCTTGAGATGCTCTTCTAAATCCCTCCTCCTCTCAATTCCAACATTAACCGGATTTCCAGTATCAATTGCGATTGAATATTTATCTAAAGAAATTGCTCCAAGAGTACAAGATCTTGTGGTCATTTGGGTTGTTTGATCAACGGAGGTATGTTCAGTAAGTTTCTCAAAATTACTCATTTGTATCATTACACAAACTTGCGATACTTATAACCCTTCTGTTAACATTTTGAACTGCTAACATGATCTTAACAAGTCAGAAACTTATTATTTTTCCATTCTAGAAGGAAGAATCTTTTGCTGTAAAATAGAAAAACAAAGAAGAGATTAAAAAACACTTATTATCAATAATAGAAGTGTTATCAAAGATGGTTGATGTTACTCACAAAGAATCTTGGCTTGAAAAAAACGAAATCAAGTACGCTGTTGAGACACTAGCATCCTCTTTTATGGAAGACCAGCTGTGTTGTTGGCTCTTTGAAGAAAAAAGCAGTAGGTATCAATATCTTCAGGAATATTTCCTTTTCAGATTAAGATATGGATATGAATTTGGAGAGGTTCACAAAACATCCAATAACTTTGAAGGGATTGCTATTTGGTTACCTGGAGACAAAGCTGAAGTTACTTATAGAAGAGGATTGCCAACAGGAGGTTTTAGATTTATTTTCAAGATGGGAGTAGAGAAAATGAAGAAACTAACCATAATTAGTGATTATGCAGCTGAAATCCGAAATTCAGTTATTCAGCCTCCTTATATGGAGTTATCACCAATTGGTGTAAAACCCGAATATCAAGGAAAAGGTTTTGGTAGCAAGTTGCTAAGACCAATGATGCAAAGATTTGATGATGAAGAAACAATCTGCTTTCTAGAAACGCAAAATCCGGAGAATATTCCCATATACGAAAAACTTGGATTTGAAATAGCAAAGGAAGGCATAGTTCCTGAATGTGATTTACATCATTGGGGAATGATGAGAACTCCTGAATAGAGAATCTCTCTTAAATTTATTTTATGCGTGAAAGTTGAAATGGTTTGTGAAATCTTCAGTTGGAATAAAGATTGATAATAGTTTCGCAAACACTGTTTTGGATTTTTGCAATTTTACTACTTTAGAATTTTAAAGCATAATAATGATATTCTATCAATTTGATTATTTTCCAATAAACAAAATGGTGAAAATATGAAACATTCAAAATCATACCTTATTTCTCTCCTTCTAATTTCTAGTTTGTTTATTGGAATGTTTTTTCCTTTAAGTAAAGCAATGACAAAAAGAGGAATTACTCTCGAACCTGAAACATCCGATGTTGCATCTATTGATGTAGCTCCTGAATATATGAATCCCTCCTATGGTAAATCTGAACACTGGGCTATTATTGTGGGAATAAGCGATTATAAGCTTATAAGCGATTTAAACTTCTGTGACGACGATGCTAATGATTGGTATAACTACTTTGTTGGACTGGGGTACGAAAATATTATAGTTCTAGGTGATCATTCAAATGAATACCATCAATTAGATTACATCGCTTCAGAGTACAACATAAAACAGTCACTGAACTATGTTGTATCAAATGCTGGTAAAAATGATGTGATTTCTTTTGTTACATCAGGTCACGGATCTAAAGATAGAATTGGAGACAGTCTTATCTGCGCTTGGGATTATGGAGCTGGTGAAGATGGTGAGGACGGAAGATTCTGGGATTATGAACTAGCATCAATATTCGAACTAGCTATTGCTGAACAAATTTTTATTTTCATAGATCATTGTTTTGCAGGAGGATTTGGACCAGATTTACTAGGTTTAATAAATAGTGAATATATTTATTTTGCTGCAGCCTGTACTGCAAAAGGTTTAGGCTGGGATGCACCACAATTCAATAATGGATTATGGACCTATTATTTCTTAGAATTTACTTTAATCGATTACTTTGACTCAAAACCTAGAACCACAATGGAAGAAGCTTTTGCATATGCTACAGCAAATTTCCCATATCATACTGGTGTAATGACTCCTGAAGAATATGATGGTAATTTAGATAGTACATTTCTGCTGGTCTAAATTTTTTTTTCCAATATCAAATCGCATCTTATTTTTTATATTTTAAATATCGCTTTAGAATCTTCATCCAAAAAAGACAAATAGTGTAAGAGAATTTTGATAACGGGATAATTTTGAAAAGATTTGAAGCAATCGATCCAAGTACGATAGAAGAACCTGTTTATAATCTCTTTAAGGATAAGGATGAGCAACTAAAGGATATCTCTTTCTTAGGGAGAGGTGAAGCTTCTGCAGTTTTCAAAATTACCACAAATGAGAATACTTATGCTTTGAAAACAGCTCTTTATCCTGAAAGAACTAAAAAAATTCTTAATGAAGCAAACATCAGACAGAGATTTATAGATAAAGGAGTGCAATGTGTCCCCGCACCAATATATGTGGATCAAAAGTTTTTCAAGAATGGTGCAGTTTTATTTGATTTTGCAGAAGGACTGCATTCCGATTATCAAGATGAATCCATAATTAAAAAAATGGCTCGTAATCTGGCTGATATACACAATGTTGACTACGAAGTAATACCAGACGGATATGAACAGATGAAAAAGAATCATCTGGCTTTAAAGAAAACAATGAACCATATGGAAACAGATTATCCTCACCTGATGAACCCTGATATTTCTGAAGCTTTCTCGATGGCACTTGCTGAATATGAAAATCTGATAGATAAGAATAGAGATTTGCTCCCTTTTGGAATTTCAGGGATTATGCATGGAGATGTCGAAGGTCATTTTATTACAGATCCTCAAGGAAAGGTCTGGTTAGTTGATTGGGAAAATTCTGAGTATGGAGATTTAGTTGAAGAGATTAGCACTTTTATTTTCTACATTGATATAGAAGAAAAGTTGCGAAAAATCTTCTTTAAAGAATACAAAAAACATTTTCCTCCAGCTTCAGAATTAGATTTGGAAAAAATTGGATATTTCTATATCTTCCCCCTGCCTGCTTTCAATGTTTGCTATGGCATGGACCAATTGGATACCAATTTAATTTATAAATTGGAGCCAGAAAGAAAATTGTTAGATGTCAATACTTCTGCGAAAAATTGGAAGAAGTTCTTCACTGAATCAACTTCAAATCTAATCGAAAAAGGTGTAAATGAACTAACATTGAAACTAGTAAATGAATACAATCTCTGTCTTTGATCAGAATCATTTTTTCATTTATATCTTATTTCTATTTTTGTTGATATACTAACTGAAGAATTTCCAATATGTAGGATATACTTACCTTGTTCAATACTCCAATCTGATTTTTCGGTATCATAGAATGCTAAATCTTTAGCTTTGATCAGAATTTCTACGTTCTTCTTCTCTCCTCTTTCAAGAAAGATTTTTTCAAATCCTACCAACTCCTTTACAGGTCTATCAATTGATTTACACGGTGCAGAAGAATAGATTTGAATTACTTCGCTTCCTGCTCTCTCTCCTGTATTAATAACCTCCACAGTTATTTTGAGGGAATCATCTTCTGAGTCCAATTTGCTTTTGTCTGAAGTTACATTTTTGATTTCAAAAGTTGTATAGGATAAACCAAAGCCAAAAGGAAATAGTGGTTCTATATTCTCTTTCTCAAAATACCTATAACCCACATATATCCCTTCTTCATAATAGACTTTGAGATCCTCTCCTGGAAAGGTTTTAGTTGATTTATGAGCAGGTGAATCTTTCAATAGCTTTGGGAAAGTCATAGGTATCTTCCCTGAAGGATTTATATCTCCAAAAAGAATATTAACAATTGCTCTTCCACCTTCCATTCCTGGATACCAGACTTCTAAAATTGTTGCCACATCTTCAATCCAATCTTCCATAGCTATTGGATTGGCATTATTTAGAATGATAATGGTATTAGGATTAATTTTGATAGTTTTCTTTATCAGTTCAATTTGTGCTATTGGTAATCCAAATTCTGTTCTGTCTACTTCTTCTGATTCTTTTCCGAATTCAGGTTTGTCTTGCTTAGTTTTGTCAGATAACAACGTTATTTGAGATTCATGATTAAGCCCCATAAATAGAAGAACTGCATCTGCTTTGGAGGGATTTTTAATTATCTCCACTTTCCCTTTGCATTTCTCTTTTAGTCCTTTAATGGGTGTGATTTCATAAGGTGGAGTTACAGCTGCTGCTCCTCCAAGTAACATTTTTCCAAACTTCCTTTTGGCATTAGGACCTAAGATCGCGATGGTATTAATTTCATTAATGTTCAAAGGTAAGAGTTTGATCTCATTCTTTAGTAAAACAATTCCCTCTTCTGCCATTCTTCTTGCTAATTCTTGATGTTTTCTGGTATTCCTTTCTCCTTCTGGTAAGTCTTCTTTATTTTCGAACATCCCTACCTGAACATAAACACGCAATAATCTTCTAATTAGTTCATTGATATCTTCTTCGGTGAATTTCTCTTTGTTATAGTTTTCAAGAAGAACTTCTTCATCATAAAGGATAGGAACTGGCATCTCTAAGGTCAAACCTGCTTTTATGGCCATTTCTGTTGTTGGTTGTGTTACACCTCTATCTTGTGTTGCCCACCAGTCTGTCATTACAAAACCTTTGAATCCCCACTTATCCATCAATATCTCTTTTAACAGCTTATGACTTCCATGCACATACTCTCCATTAACTAAGTTGTAAGAACTCATTATAGTCCATGGATCTGCTTTTTCTACTATTTCTTTGAAAGCTCTCAGATAAATCTCTTGCAATGTTCTTTCATCTATTTGAACATCAATAGTGTGCCTGTGGGTTTCCTGATTATTAGCTACATAGTGCTTTGGACAAGCAGCTATTCTTTGACTTTGAACTCCCTTTACAAAAGGTATAGCTATCTCTTTGGTTAAGTGAGGATCTTCACTATAATATTCGAAGGTCCTACCATTAAGAGGGGTTCTACCAATATTGATACCTGGACCGAGAACACATAATCTACCTGTTGCTCTTGCTTCTCTCCCTATAGCTTCCCCACATTCATAAGCTAATTCTCTATTCCAAGAGGCAGCTAGATTGATACCAGCTGGAAACTTAGTATTCCTTCTTAGCATACTTGAATGTTGAGAAATTCCTAGAGGACCATCGGTCACTTTGAAAGTTTTAATTCCTAACCTAGGAATAGTGTTTGTTTGAAATCTAAAGAACCCAACCATTAGCTTAAACTTCTCTTCAAGTGTGAGTTTTTCTAATAAAACTTCTACTCTTTCTTCAATTTGTGTTTTTGAAATCACGTGCTTTGTAATGGTTTTACTATTTTAAAAGTTCCGTCCATTAAACGCAGTATGAGTGTTTAGTTAATGTAGTTCTTGTATACATCACTGTTAAGGAAATTTTGATGTAATTTGTGAAATAAATCTACCCTTTCCAAATCAGTAGTTCTAGAGTCAACAATTTTTTTCAGTATAGAAGCAAATTGGGGATCTCTTTTACTTAGATCATCCATGATATTTTGTGGTCGGGGCTGCCATTCGTTTCGGATCCCATACCACCAAGTGTAAGAATTTTCCAGAAAGTGCCAATTTAATCTTTGATGAAGCTCAAACCAGCTTTCTGATTCAATGCAGTTTTTAAGTTTATTAGAATATCTTTCTACTTTGTCTTTTCTAGTTATTGCATGATTTAATGACCATGGTTTTGGACCTCTTTTACGAAATTCTTGGGCTTGATTAACAATTCTTTGTGCATCTCCTTTAGGTGTATCACAAATAATTTCACAAAAGAATAATTTCCAGCCTAATTTATCAAAAGAGAAATTATCTTCTGGATGTAGACAATAAATATCTAAATGATATCCTTCCAGTCCTGGGTGAAATTGAATATCTTTTTCAGTCATAATGTAGATATCCCAATCACTATCTTCTTTGTAATCACCACAGCTTCTACTACCTGATAGAATTATAGCTTGAGCATCATACTCTGTTTCTAAGTGATGACGTATTATCTTCATATCTTCTTTTAAGGACTCATGCATGGAATATGTTTAACTTGATGGAATAAAAAATATATGGATAAATAGGATAGTAATGTTCCTAATCTTCCGGTGGTAATCCTGGAGAACCTCCACTTGCTAGGGCTAGTTCAGGTTTTTCCTTCAAAAGACCGTCTTGTAGGTTTTTATCTGGATAGTCTGATCCCATTAATCCTCTCCTTCCTGAATAGATGATACCGGCAATTATTGTTATTGTAAGAATACCAGAGCTAGCCAGTAGCACATACATAGGAAGCACATATTCAGCAATAAGAGCAACTATCCCCATTCCAAGTAATTGAGCTACTCCTTGAAGTAATTGTTGTGTACCAAATACTCTCCCTTGTAACTCGTATGGAACAGACTCTTGGATTAAAGTTGAGGAAGGAACGTTAATACAAACAGACATGATTCCATAACTGAACATGATAATAGCCATTACAGGTAGGTTTCTCACTACAGCAAAGATGTACATAGATGCTGTTACAGCTACAAATGTGACATTTAGGACCAATATCTTGCGTTTGATTTTTCCTATTTTCATTAGGACTAAAGCCGTAATGATTCCTGATGCTCCCATAAGTGCTTGCAGAATTCCATACCATTCTGCTCCTACTCCCATCTCACCTTGAAGTATCACTATGAATAGAACACTTATTGCTCCAAACGAGAACGTTAGAAAAGAGAATATTACAAACATGTAAGTGATTTTTGGATATTTCAGAGTAGTTTTGTAACCAACAGCTATATCTTGACCAAATTGTTTCATCTCTTGTCGTAGATTCTGTGTCTTTTCTCTCTCTACTTCTGGTGGTTTCTTCCCAATGAAGATAATTACTACAATAAGAATACCTGATACTGCAAATGTAACTGCATCAAATATGAAACTTAGTAAGTAGCTTCGTGCTGCTAAAATACCTGCTAAAACAAATCCAAAAATTGTTGCTATTTGAAATACTGAAGATCCAACTGAGTTAGCAATTAGTAAGTTCTTCTTCCTAACAATTAATCTAGTATAAGCATTTCTAGAAGGGAAGAAGAAAGCTGCAGATGATGAGTTTATGAAACAGAGAACGAAAAGGGGCCAGAGAACATGAAGATAATCAGGTCTAGCCTGTTGAAAGGTAAGTGAAGTTATTAATTCAGGTTGCCCAAGAGTAATTTGACTGAATGTTAATTGGTCTATAAAGAGATAAACAATCACAAATCCTACTGAAGCAAGAGCACTTACTATATTGGAGTAAAGCATAAGCTTTCGCTGATCAAATCGGTCTGCTAAGGCTCCTGCTAAAGGTGCTAAAATAACAAACGGAGATAACCATATTATTGAAAGAACACCCATTAGAAAAGGACTAGCTGTAAGTTCAAAGATAAGAAATTCTATTGCCAAACCTGATATTGCTCTTCCTATGTTTTCTATAAACTGAGCTGCGAAAAGAACCATAAAAGTTGCATTGGTAAGTACTTGTCTAACTGAAGGTTTATCCTCGATTTGTGGAATTAATTTATCTGATGCAGCATTTACTTCAGTCATTAGTACGACAACTCAGAAAGTTAGTATCACTTTCGTGATTTTCTGATAGTAAGCTATATATTAATTTGCATTAGAATCTCATGAAGAAGAAATGAGAAATTGCAAATTACAGAAATCTTTCAGAAACTTCAGCAATTTCTTCTAATTCTGCTTTGCTTAAGTTGAAAGTCATTGCTCCAGCACTTTCTTTTGCTTGATATGTTTTTGTTACACCTGGAATGGTAACTACTGTGTCTCCACTATAAGTTACTAACCAATTAAGTGCCACTTGCCCTGGAAGAACTTCGTGTGCTTTAGCTATTTCAGTTAAAGTTTCAACTAAAGGTCTACTTTCCTCTAAATTCCTCTTAGCAACCATTCGATACATAGCATACTTGTTCTTCAGTGCTTCTGGATTATCGTGAAGTTTGCCTGTTAATAGTCCTCCAGCAAGCGGTGTATAAGCTGTTATTGTAACCCCAAGCTCTTTAGCTGTATCTAGAATACCGTCAGTCTCTATGTTTCTTCTAACTAGACTATAATGAACTTGATTAGCAGCTAAGGGTATTCCAAGTTTTTCTAACTCTTCATGTGCTCTTCGCATCTTATCTGCATTATAGTTGCTTATCCCTACAGATCTGACTTTTCCATTTTCAACAAGCCTTGCTAGTTCCTTCATTTCTGTTTTGATTGAAGAGAAACTAATGGGTTGGTGAATCATGTAAAGATCAATAGTATAGTCATCGAGATATTTAATACGATTGTTTACAGTTCTACGCATATTCCTTGCTCTTCTAAAAATCGGTGCCCATTTTGTACCTATCACCACATCTTTATCTTCGATATTATTTGCTTTGAGTGCTTTAGCTAGATTAGTTTCAGATCTGCCGAAACCATACATTTCAGCTGTATCAAAGAAATTAATTCCTCCAGAAAGGGATTCTTTGATAATATCATTTCTGGTATCTTCCTCAATATTTTGAGCTATACGACCCATTAATCCTTTCCCTTGCAACCACATCATCACACCAATACCTATTGGTGATATTTTGATGTCTGTTTTTCCTAGTGTTCTTTTTTCCAACATTATGTTCGATGTTCTGGAGAAAATAATAAATTTAACTCTAATGTTTATACAAAAAAAAGGAAAATAATGAGTTTTTTATTTCTTTTTCTTCGTTTTTGCTTTTGCTTTTCTTTTCCTTATGAGTAAGTAAGCAGTTATTACTACTACTGCCCCTGCTCCTCCTGCAATTCCTATAATCAGTCCCAAATTAGGACCATCAGCAGCTATTGGATAATCTGAACTATTCAATGGGTCAGTTCCTGCTTCTACTTCTTCACCATCTAGATATCCATCTGAGTCAGTGTCATTATTTGTTGGTAGAGTATTATGATTATATTCCTCAATATTTGTCAAACCATCTTCATCAGGATCTTCGCTAGCATCGTTAGTAGTGGGATCTGTACCATTTGTTACTTCCCAAAGGTCATCCATACCATCAGAGTCACTATCAACAGAAAGTGGATTTGTGTTGTAAGTATTAACCTCTTCAGCATCATCCAAACCATCTGAGTCACTGTCAGCATTGAACGGATCAGTGAAGTGAATTATTACTTCTTCAAATTCAGTAAGAGTATCTTCATCTATATCTATGAAAGGATACAAATCTATACTTCCACCATTTCCTTCTATTGAGTATGTTCCCAAACCATTCCAGTCTGAATAGTAATTTCCAACTCCCAAGATATCACTGTGCCAAATAGTATTTGTGACACTCCACTCCTCTACAGGATAAGCACCTAGATCTCCTAAACTGATGAAGATGTTATAGTATACAGTTATGTTCTCACATGTACTGAAGACCAGAGCCAAATTACTTCCTTCTGTTTCCACAAAACAGCTAATAATATTGAATGTCATTAACATGTTAGAACTATCTACTATATTCATGCCTTCTTCTGTTGCATTGAATATTGTGTTATTGTGGAACTGAATTTGATTCATGAATTCAAAAAGAATACCATATCGATATCCTTCAAGGTGGTTATTTTGAATTATTGTGTTATTAACATACATAAAATCCAATCCAGTGTCTTGCCAAAGACCATTAAGATCACAGTTCTCTATTGTTAGTCCATCAACTTCTCTTGCTTCCAATCCGTATCTACCATTTACAATCACATTGTTTATCGAGATATTTGTACAATTATGCACTTGTATTCCTACATTTACTTTCCCAAGATCATATCCTGTAAAGACAATATTTTCTGAATTTACTACATATATCTGTCCATATTGGTTGCCTGTAATTGTCTCATCAGAGCGATTGTAGAAGAATCCGAAGGGTTTACTATTGATT
>JAEOTK010000169.1 GCA_016839875.1 Candidatus Heimdallarchaeota archaeon | reverse complement strand
TTGGAGAAGAGGGTGGTCTTTCAAGAATATGCAGAGAAGTAGAACAAACATTCAGTCTTGTAAGTGAAAATAATAAAGAGGTTTCAGACAAATTAGCAGAATTGTACAAAGCATGGGAGTCAGATTCTCTTGAATTTGGATGTGACACTGAGCTACTGCAAAAATTCGATCGGAAGAATTTAGCAGATGAATATGCTCTTCTTCTAAAAGGATGGTTCAAAGACAAGAAGTAGATAATTTTAAATAACACGCTATGTCATATTGTTTCGATATTCTTGACTGCAGAAGAACTGGGAATCAAGCGTAAGAACCTTCTTTTTCAAGGTTCAGGTACTTACTTTGCTGTAATTTTCTTCTTTACTTTTACAATTTCCAAATTATTCAATATAGCTTTTAACAAGATTTTCACTAATGTTCTTCCCCAGTCAGAAATGGGGCAATATACACTAATTCTAGCAGCAACAGTAACTATCCTTACCTATGCAACTTTAGGATTTCCTTCTGCCCTAAGCAGATATTCAATTAATTACAAAGTCAAAGGAAAAATGGATCAACTTAGAAACATGGTCTTCTCAGGATTTGTACTTTTTCTGATTGCTGAAGTACTGATTATCATAACATTAGTTATTCTTTATTTCTCAATGAACTACTACCCAAATTTCCTAAATATAGAACCTTATGTTTCAACTCTATTTCTAGTAGGTGGAATTGCAGTAGCACAGTTCTTCAGCACAATATGTTTCACAATAGCAAGTTCTCTTCAAAATAGCAGATATTATGCTATACCAATTATAATGAGAGCTTTACTGCAGATACCATTTGGTGTTATATTTGTGATCTTTCTTAACCAAGGTGTTTTTGGATTAGTTCTTGGCTTAATGTGTTCTGAAGTTCTTGTAGCTATCTACAGTGGATATGTTCTTTTCAAGGATCTTGGAATAGGGAAGTTCTCTTTTTCAGAGGTAAAATCGTTTTTGAAATACTCTTCTCCTGGATACGCCAATGGAATTTTTGTGGCATCATTTAATCTCTTTGTGCTATCTTATATTGAGTACACCTTCACTACTACAGGTAGAGTGATTCTTGCCAATTATCAATATGGTGCATTCAGTATAGTGAATCTACTCATGATTTTAGGGAGTATCTTCAGAGTAGTTTATCCTCCAGTATTATACAAAAACTATGAAAAGGAAAAACATGCTGAGGTGCGGAGTTTGACGATCAACATATCCAAATTACTTGCAATAGCTGTAATAACTTTGAGTTTCTTCATCTATGCATTCTCCCATTATCTTGTAGTGTTTTTCTCTCAAAGTGCTTATCTAGCTGGAATACCAGTTATTCCTCTTCTTCTAGTAGCAGCATTTTTTGAGCTGATGCAGCCAATTGTGGCTTACGGTCATAATCTTCGTTACAAGACCTATTGGCAAGCAATAGCTGGGATTTCAAGTATTGCTGTTAGTTCAGTAGTTGCATTCTTCGTTCTTCCCATTACAGGATTAATAGGTATAGGGATTGTATATATTATCTTCAAAGGACTTAACTTCACTTTTCTACTCATAGTTTCACAGAGATATTTCAAGGTAAATTATGACATAAAGGTAGTTCTCAAATTACTATTAGCAGCTGCAATCTCAATCGGTGTAGGTGTAATATTCTATTTCTTTGTAGTTATCAACCTTGAATCTAGATTCAATTTGCTCATATCCTTTTCTACAAGTGGAGTGCTTTTCATAGTACTGGTATTTGTTCTCAGGTTATTTACGAAGAAAGATATACAATTTCTGAAATCTATGGTTACTACGTTTAAAGAAATAAGAAGTGCAATGTAGAAATCAGAATGAAGGAGAATTACTATATTCCTACAATATCAGATTGTACTCTTAATCAATTCCAAGTACATTTCAGCAACATTTTTTCTGTCATGTGTCTTTAGTATCCACTCTCTAAAATTCACATCTGTGGGAGGATTATTTATTTTCTCTAATGTTAAATTTGCTAGTTGCTCTGGAGTTGAACATTGAAATGTTGGAGGATCATACTCTACAGGTATGCTGCTCAGATCATTACTAATGACTATCTTGTTACAGCATAGACCATAGGCTTCACCATAAGATAACAAAGGATACTTAAATTGACCCCAGATTATTGAACTCTTGTTTATCTCTTCTTTGAGTTTTTCTTCGGTCATAAAGGGAAGATAAGTTATGTTTTTATCACCAAATCTTTCTTTGAATTCAGAGATTCTATCCCCCCAATCAATAAGCTTTATTCTTAGATTTTTATCTTCCAACAGTTTCCAAGCAGTCATTATTGTGTCAACTCCCTTGGCACTATCGAATCTATGAGGAAAGAATATAACATCTTTATCTTGAGGAACATCCATAGGACACCAGAAGTCGCTATTAATTGGACCAGGAAAGAATGTTGCATCTCTTTTATATTTCAAAAGATCTGGAGTTGTAACGATGAAAAATCTGTTTTTCTTGATTTTAAAGAATTTGAGCAACAATTTAGTTGTAAACGCAAGTTTTCCTTCTCTGAGATCTGTTCCATAGAAGATGATTGCCCAAGGAATTGATGTTTGAAATGAAGCTCGTAATAATGATGTAAAACAAGATGAAAAGATCATATCTGGAGATTCTTTCTTGATGTAATTTACCAAAGATGAAGTATCAACAATACCTAAATCAGGAGCAAATTTTATTTCTCCATTATCAAGATTACCCGATTCTTCAAGAAATTTATACATCTTTTCTTGAAAAATGATAACGGTAGCTGTATGATTCTGTTTTCTAAGTTCCTTAGTCAATTTAGTATTATGACCTGCTTTGTCTCCTAAGAATAACAACTTCATCTTATATCTCAATTCCTAGTTTGTAATATTAATATTATTGGTATAAAAAAATTGAGCTATTTCATTGGTATAAAAAAATTGAGCTATTTCATTGGTATTATGATGAAAAAACAGGAAAAGAGATATATGGAAATAATTTAAAAGATAAAAATATCAACATCTATATGCATTTCTGGAGATTGCATCATGAAAATTAAGCCACGTTCCATAAATAAACTCGAAAATGGATGTATCACGTTCATTAATTCGGTAAAATATGTTGATTCATTTCTAAAAAACTACGAAGAGAATAAAATCAGTGATATTACTATTGTAACTACAAAGGAAATTAGAGAAAAAATTGATATTGATGAGGAATTTATTATTTGTGAGTATCCAAGACTAACATTTGCTGAGATGGTTAATGAACGACTAGATAAAAAAGAAGCTTTCATACATTCAACAGCAGTTATTGGTGATAATGTTACAATTGGAGAAAATGTGACTATTCATCCTTATGTCGTTATCTATGGTGATACTGAAATCGGAAATAATGTTATCATACATTCAAATTCAGTAATAGGAAAACCAGGATATGGTTATGTTAGAAATTCAAAAGGTAAATGGATCAATTTTCCACAAATATCTAAAGTTATTATCGAAGACGATGTGGAAATAGGATCGTTTGTTGCAATTGATAGAGGAGCATTAGAAGATACAATTATTGGAGAAGGAACAAAAATAGATAATCTTGTGCATGTTGCTCATGGAGTAAAAACTGGTAAAAACTGTATGCTTATTGCTTGTTGTGAAGTCAGTGGTAGCGTCACCCTTGGAGATAATGTGTGGGTCGCTCCTAATGCCTGTATTAGGGAGAACTTAACTGTTGGAGATCACTCTCTTATTGGTCTTGGAGCAGTTGTTGTGAAAAATGTTCCAAAGGAATCAATTATTGTTGGGAATCCAGGAAAACCATTAGAAAAAGTAGATAAAGAATTGATGAAGGAAAGAGTTACTATAGGATAAGTGCAATAGATTACATTATAGAAATTACCATACTTCTCTTCCTAAAATAAATCCTTCAGCATATTCCACACCTGCTTCTAAACCTCTATATCTTGCTTGAGTTTTCAGTGATTCAACAGATCGCGGATGTGGATGTTTTTCGATTTCAGAAGTGTATTTGTAATGAGCTTTTATTTTGTCTTCCATTGTATCTGATATGTCACTGTAAAAATTCGGAGTAAAAGCAGATTTTCTAATTAAGCTTGTTTCGTAAAATAACACTTTACCTTTGTGGAAAGATTCTCTAAAGGGTCTTGTAGCTACTAAAACAGCTTCATGAGTTACTCTTTGATCCAGGTGTAGATCACTTTTATGAGGAGCATAAACAACATCAGGAGAATAATCATCTAGTTCTTTAGTTAC
>JAEOTK010000168.1 GCA_016839875.1 Candidatus Heimdallarchaeota archaeon | reverse complement strand
TTTTAAGTGTTTGACGATTCAAATGTTAATTGAATAGTAATTGTTAAGCAGATCATTTGGAGGAAAATTTAGTGAAACCAACAGTTGCAATAGTAGATTTAGATTCATTCTCTGATGCAATCGTTTTGATTGGAAAAATTGATGAACTCAATACTTCTGGAAACAAACTAACTATCAAGGTTGGTATCTACAATGTAGAAACAGAAATCTGTACTACTGTAAAAACATTGAGTTCCATTATCAAATCCTTTGATAGAATTCCAAACATCAGAGTAGTAGAATCAGATAGTGGTGCAGGTTCAGGTTTGGAACGTCTAAAAATCTGGAAGAGTCGTTACACTAGCAGAGTTACTCCTTTTAATCTTTCATTGGATGAAATAACAAAAGATGTTGATGTAGCTGGGGAGATTGTCCCTTTATCTCATGTACTTTTCAAACCTCATATCTTCATCAGTACTCATGTCCCTAGAAGATACGAAAACACAGGAGATGAAGATTTGATGAACATGGGATCTATAATAAAAAACCTTCTCGGATTAATACCAGATAAGAAAAAATATAGGTTCCATGATAAGCTTCCTAACGCTCTTCTAGATATGTACGAAGCTGTTGGTGGAATTGATTTAGCCGTTCTTGATGGAACTAAAGTGTATCTTGGTAAAGAGAATGAAAGAACTATTGCAACTCCAGAAATTCTTATAGTTGGAAAGGATGCTTTTGCAGTAGAAGCTGTTGGAGCTCATTTGGTAGGTTTTGAACCCACTGAGATGCCAGTTCTTCAAGAAGCTGCAAGACGAGGATTAGGGGAGATAGATATTAAGAATATAAATATAATCGGAGATATTTCTAAACCTAAAGAAGTGGTTGCTGAAGCATTTAACAGTCTGCTTAAATGAGTTGAAGATTAATGACAAAAGATAGACAAGTTCTTTTTGATTATAGGAAAGAAATCCCTTCATTCATATTCAAGGAACTACCTAGAGAGAAGTATTTTTCTCATCCAATTAGAAGAGAAATTATTAAACTTCTAAAAGAGGGAGTAAAAGACAAATCACCTGATGGTAAGTATACTATTCGTTTTGCTTTGAATATTAAAGAAATTAGAGAACAGCTTAAGAAAACTCATGATAAACCCCCTAATATTACTGCTTTATATTTTCATATGGATATTCTAACTGAATTAGGTTTAATCAAAGTAGTCGCTACCTTAAATGAAGGACCATATGGACGAAATAAAACAAAATACTTCGGAAGAGTTTCCCGTAATCTTATAGTATATAATATTGATGAAGAGTGTGAGAATTATAAAATGCAATTTAAAGAATTCGAGAAGTTTGCTAAACATGTCGGGATTCAAATTCCTAAAAATCTCCTGAATATAGGGAAGCAATACAGTGATATGAAGAAAGATTATTATCAAATTCTTGGCAAATGGCTAGTAGAACATGAAGAGATAATAGAGAGAGAGAATCTGAACTTGAATCTATTGTTTGATTTTCTTAAGAACATAGTTGCTATTCATTCTAAGCAAGTAGATTTACTTGGAAATCTGCTAAACATTTTACAACAAAACATCGAGGAATTATGATGTCTTCTGGTTTTACATTCAACAAACCTGGGTTAAGTGATGATGAGATTATCGAGTATATCAATAAAAGAGAAAATATCACTACAATATCGTTTCTATCTCCTTATACTGGAATTCCACATATGTGTCCCGTTTGGGGAATTTTCCACCAAGGAAAGTATTTCTTTCAATCAGACGATTACATGGCTAAGACAAAATCGATAGAAAAGGGGAATAATAAGATAGGAATTTCAGTTACAGATCCTTCCCAATATCCTGACTATTCTGAAGACTCAATTCCATATGTAAGTTTTGGAGGAAAAGCAAGAATTAGAAAGAAAGAAGAATTTGCAGAATTTTGGGACATAATCAAACTGATTTTCCTGAAATATTTTTTAGATGAAAAAACCAGAGAAAATACACTTGAATTTGTGAAGAATGAGATTCTATCACGAATTATTATTGAAGTTACCCCTGAGTGGGTTAAAGCAAAAAGAGTGCCTTCCAGCGTAGTAAGAGAAGAATAAAATAAATTCTTCCTTATTCCTCCAAAAAAAGCTTATTAGTGCTTGAACATTAGCAATTTTGGAAAGAAGTGGCTACAATGCGTTATGCTATTGTTGGTTATCTAATACTAACTTCAATTATTTTGTCGTGTTCAACAGTTCATTCATTAGATAACCAAATTGAAGAAAAATGGAGCATTGAATTCGGTAAGTATTTTAAAGGAGGTAAACGTCAAGGTATTGAAAGTTTCGGAATCGATGATAAGCAGAATATTCTATTGCAAATTTCTACTAGTATTGCTGTTTGTTTTGCGAAATATGACATATATGGTAATGAAGTAATATGTGTTCCCATGCCTTATGAAGACTTCTCAACTAATCCAATAATGGATAAGTATGGGAATATCTATACATACATGCCCTGGGCAGAAAATGAATATAATTGTACATATATGAAATTTGATACAAATATGTCATTTCTGAGAGAAATCGAAATTGATTCTCCACTAGCTCATCAGTGTAAGATTTCAAATCAAGGCAATATCTACTTAGTGGTTGGTAAAGGATTTTCAATAGATGATGTTAAATACACAAATACCACTATTCATTCTTTTAATCAATCAGGATATCTTGATTGGAATTTAACATTTACAACAAAGCATACCATGAATAGAACTCGCACTAGTCCTTTTCTAGATTGGAAAATTAAGGAAACTAATGAAGGCGATCTGTTTATGGGATTTCTGGACAATTTAATTAGAATAAATACACATAACAAGTCTGTTGTTTGGCAAAGAAAATTAAGTCAAGAAATATATTCAGTATCTACTCGTAAAGATGGAGTAAGAGTAATGACTACAAACTATGTGACTGGTCCAATTATTAATACACTGATCTCTTTTGATAATACGATTATAAGCAGTTTCATTATGGAAACTAAACCCTTGTGTGATTATTATTTTAGTTCTAGCTTTAATGGTGAATTTTTCTTTATTAAAACAACAGGTCACGGTGATAAGTCAATTTGTAAATTAAGAATACTTACTGAATCTGGAACACAACTTTATGTTGCGAGATATGCTGAAAATTCTAATGTTTTTAAACTGTATGGACTTAGAACCTCTTTAACAGATTTCTATACATTGGAAACATATTATAATTCATCAAATTATAAAACAACATACTATCTCAAACGTAATTCTTTCAAGAACATTTCTCAGAGAAGATTTTTTATTATATCAGTTAGTATTTTGCAACTCATTGTAATTGAATTAGTTGTAATAATTAGGTTTAAGCAAGTGAAGTCAAGAAAGATTCGGGAAATAACAGTTTAAGTTGATTTTTCTAATGTAGTTGTTTTTTACTCTTTATGCTCAACTTCATGGCAGTAAATAGCAATGGAATAGAAAGATTAGGTAAGAAGAAACTTAGTTTTGGCTGAGATCCTGTCATAATTTTTGCCCATTTTATCATATACTTTGGTCCCTTCTTCTGACACAAGCAAGCAAAGGCATCTAAGAAGATTGGTTTATTTGCTAGAACCTTGACCATTCTTGCAGACCATTTGAAATCTTTACCAAAGGATTTCGTCCAGAGCTGTTGATACTTCTTGAGAGTTTTTTCGCTAAAGTCTCCTTTCTCAAAAGCTTCTTTCAAGACATCTGCAGCTATTTCACCTGCATCCATCGCGTATTGAATTCCTTCACCTGTAAGTGGATCAATATGTCCTGCTGCATCTCCTACAACAAGGAAATAATCAGAGTAACTTTTCTTTACTCCACCTAATCTCAGTGGAGCTGATTTAATTTTTTCAATCTTAGCATTGGGTCCCATTGCCCTAACAACATAAGGATCTCCTTGTAGAAGATTGATATGCATACTCTGTAAATCCTTGGTTTTTGCAAAACCTCCTGGAATTATATAACAACAAAAGACTAGATCATCATCAGCTTCTTTGAAAATAGCTGCATAACCAGGAACAAGGAAACGACTGTAAATACAAACACCATCTTCTTCAAATGCATGAGTTCCTGCTTTGACATATACACTACTACAGACAGCATCAGGCGGAGA
>JAEOTK010000167.1 GCA_016839875.1 Candidatus Heimdallarchaeota archaeon | reverse complement strand
GGTCTATACTGGATTATTACCTCTAAAGAAGCTAGAAGAAAGGGTTATGGAACTGCAATGACTCTGGAAGCTATGCATGAAGCAAAGGAAATTGGTTATGAGCTCATTATATTACATGCTACAGAAATGGGACTTCCAGTCTACTCAAAAATAGGTTTTATTGAATTATGTAAGGTTCATTGGTTGAGATTGTCTCCAACATCATGAAATCTTAGAATATCATTCTGACTATACTTCTTTGACTAAGTATCTGTACCTGTATTTTTCTTTAAAACCAAATTTATTATAAAGTTTGATTGCTTCTGGATTGTCTGATTCTACTTGTAGAAATACTTGGTCGATCAGATTTATTTCACCCCATTCTATCATCATTGAAATTATAGATTGAGCAATACCTTTTCTCCTATGTTCTTCTTGAGTAAACATGTTAAAAATTCCCATATAACTTCCTTCGGAAATAGTAAGACCTATAGCTACAAATTCTTCAATCCTCTTCACAACATAAAAACAAACATTAGACTTTGTTGCTCTTTCAATAATTTGTTTAATTCCCTCAATATCATCTAATCTATCTTCGCGAAGAAACTTGAAAGCTGATATCCATTCCTCTAGATTCTCTTCAAGAAGTAGAAATTCGTATTCGTCTGCTTGAGGAGACATATTCATTTCATTAATTTCTACCGTCATTACTATAGTTTCATCAATGGTTTTATATCCTAAAGAAATGAGTTTCTCCTTCAATTCAGCAGGTTCAAAGTAATCAGCCAATTGAAAAATCGGAGTTAAATTCTGTTCATGGTAGATCTTTTCAACTTGAAAAATATCTGCTTTTACATTATTTCCAGTATATACAATGGGTGACACACTGTTTGCTCTCTTAGTAACTCCTTCTGATATTCTTACTTTCCATCCATTCTGATTTAGAATCATTTTTGGAGGCCAGGTGATTGTTGCTAATTCCTGATAAAACTGTATTTCTTCACTCATCGGGATATGTTTAGAAGAGGAAATTAAAAAACTACTGAAATGAAGATATAACTAGCATCAAAGAGGAGTTTGAAGTTCGTTTCTGGAGTAAGCTTAAATAATTTATCACCAACTAGAGTATTATGGGTTCTGACATGTTCCTGATTGTTAATCCAAGTGCTGGATCAGGTAGAACTGGTAAGAAATTAGAAAAAATCTTGCCAATTGTTAGAGAATATCTAGGGGATATCGAATATAAGTTAACAAAAAAACCTCGAGATGAAATTTCTATTGCTAAGAAAGCAATTGACGAAGGGCACAAGACCTTGATATCACTAGGTGGAGATGGAACCGCTTCCAATATAGGTGATGTGCTAGTCGAGTATCCTGATGTGAAACTTGGAATGCTTGCTGGTGGATCAATGAATGATTGGGGAAGAACTCATTCGATACCATTAGAACTTAAACCTAACCTTGAAATGCTTGTGGAAGGTTATAGCGAAATGTTTCCTGCTATGAAATGCACTGGAGATTGTGTTCGATATGCCTTTGACCATGTTGATGGTGGATTTGTTGCAGAAGCGGGAGCAGCTGCTCAACACGAAGCTAAATGGATTAAGAGTGGAGTTTTGAAATATACATATCTAGCTCTCAAGTATGTTATAAAATTTAGAAATGCACACATAAAAATCAAGATGGATGACAAAGATGAGGTAGTCGTTGATAATTTCTCTGCGAGTGTATTTGGTTTTGGAGATGATATTGGTGGTTTTAGGATTCTACCTGGTAATTCTCATTATTGCAGAAAATATAATGATGTAGGTTTTGTCTTTGCCAGAGGATTAAAAGGTATTCGGAGAATAATGTTACTTCTTAAAACATCTTCTGGAAAACATGTTGATATGAAAGGTGTTTGGTTATCTAGAGGGAACAATATGACGATTGAGTCAAAGAGACCTTTAGCATGGGAAGCAGAAGGGGAAGTGTTTAACGAAAAGGAACTAAAAGTGAATATTGAATATGTCAAAGATGCAATAAATCTGATAGTTCCGCGAGAAAGAGAATATCCTGATGAATCCAATGAATCCATATACACCAAGGTTATTTGAAGGAAGAAAATATGTGAGATTTTATCAATTTTTGCTACTTATTATAGCTTCTCTTTTTATGAAGGACAATAAATGAAATTCCAATTAAGCTAATGATTCCAATTATAATACTGAAACCATTTGTCTCATATGGATTCCTCATATCAATTTGCTCCCTTAGAGGATAAAGGTCTTCTGAATTGGCTGCACCTTCGATATCATAAGGTCCTCTCTTTTCTGCATTTGACCAAAAATTCCCCTCTTTCAATTCTTCATGATACCAAATATTTCCATATCCATCATCGTAGGCTTGTGATTTTCCTCCAACTGCATTACTTATGAAATTATTATGATGTATGGTGTTATAATCGGATTGTTCTGTTGCTTCAATTCCATGTCGAACATTTTTTCTTATAATGTTGTACGATACTTCATTTTTGAGAGCACCTGTACCTAAAACCATTCCTTGATCAGAACTTTGTTCAATTATATTGAATCTTATCAAAGAATTGTCAACTCTAAAAATGTTGATTCCCATTCTATTGGCAGTAATTGTGTTGTTTACTATAACTAAATGGGAAGAAGTAGATGTATCTATCCCCTTCAAACTCCCACTAATAGTATTATTTGCAATTAAGGAGTCATGGCACTCTTGATTTATCCAAATACCACTGGAATAACAATTAATGCAGGTATTGTTAATAACACGAGCAAATTCAGAAAAATATAACAATATTCCATCTCCTTGACTTGAAATACAAGTATTATTGAAAACCTCAACATAATCAGAGGATCCTATAGAGATTAGAACCGCACCTAAAATCAATATGTGGCTTACACTAAAATTATGAATAACAAGAGAGTTTGAACAATTATAGAGGTAGATGCATTCTAAGTAGTTATAACTTACTACATTTTGTGAGATAGCAACACCTTCAGTGTTTTTCACTTCGATTCCACGAGCACTGCTAAACAAAATCAGATTGTTGTTAATATCGATTGTATAAGGAGCAGCTTCATTGATAGAGATGCTATCCTCAAAAGTATCCAAATAATTATTCTGAATAGTACAGTATTTTGTAGTATTGGTAATATAAATCCCAATACCTGCTGAATGAAGTGAGATGTTCAAGTTTTCTATTAGATAAGGATCGAGGAGAGTTCCATTCCCTGGCAAACCTAGAGAAATAAAATCCTCATCCGAAGTAATTGAAATAATAGGATGTGGAATTAAATCTCTGAAGTTCTTCATATAATTCTGAATAAAATTAGGTTCAGATTCAATGCTAGCTGGAGATGTAAGGAAATTGCTAACAATGAGAATACTAATGATAACAATGGTAAGAATTCCTTTGTTCTTGATTATTTTTCTGAACATGTGTGATACACTGTTGTAACAATTGTTAAAGACTGATTTCAATTGAAAAGAGTATTTACACAGTTATAATAGTTTCTAACAAAATTAAGAATGAAATAGGAATTATAATTCTTCTAGACTTTCTTCTTCCTCTTTCCTAGTTTTAAATTTAGGATTGAAAGTCCAGAGATCATTCCAGATGAAATTATTAATTAATCCAACAAAGAAAGCTATGGTTGTTGCTAGATACTCGTTAGAATGCAGAAGGGTTGCAAGGACATATACAACACCTGAATATAATGCAAATCCTGTTAAACCAACAAGAACGAATTGAAGAAACTGGATAAAAGCTTTAGTTTGAAATTCTTTTTCTTGTTCCTTAAATGTCCAAAGCTTGTTTGAAACGAAAGTGAAAACCATTACTATTGCTAAAGAACCCATAGATGCAATTAGTACCTTTTCGATATCCAATCTCCAGATTTCGAAAAGTAGATCATCAACAAAAAATCTATCTAATAATTTTAGAAAAAGAAAAAGGAAGAGTTCATTTATCCCCCATCCAGTCAGACCAACAATCGTGAATTTAACAAATCTCTTTCCGCGTTTTGTAGAGAAGAAACTTTCTTTGTCTTTTTCCATGTATGCAACCTTTAGAAATAATTTTTATTTTGATAAAGAAAAAAAATTAGTATATTAAACTACTTGTGATTAATTAAAAGTGATATTATGCGATTTTTCAAGAATTGTTGATTCATATCTTATTTGAATAATTAACAAAAAGATTTTTATTTTTCTAATTTGATTCTAAACAATCATCTGAATATTACTCTGCAACTTTATTCTCAATAAAAAAACTAAAGAAAAATATCTAATGAGTATGTGGGGAAAGAAATGAAGAAAAAAGTTGGCTTACCAAGAGCGTTGCTTTATTACAAATTTGAAGCGATGTGGAAAACGTTTTTTGAGGAACTCGGGACTGAGGTAATTATTTCTCCTGCAACAAACAAAACAATCAAGGATTTAGCAGTAAGATATGCTCCTGATGAAGACTGTTATTCCACAAAATTATATTTTGGACATGCTATTTATCTAAAAGACAAAGTAGATTACTTCTTCATCCCAAGATTTGGAAGTGATCATGAAGTCAATGTTGGTTGTCCTAAATTCATTGGTCTTGCTGAGGTTTTGACTTCTCTCTTTCCTGACTTTCCTGAAATTATAATGCCCTATTTTTCAAAAGCTAAAGCGAACCATGGTAAAAGAAGACTTCTTAGGATTATCTTCGAAATTGGGTTTAAATTCACTTACAATCCTCTGAAAATCCTTAAAGCAGGAATTAGATCTTTTAAGGCTCAAAGAGAGTTTGAAGAACAATTACATCTCTCTGAACAAAACTTAGAAAAGTGGATTAAATCGAAGATTTTAGTTAATGAAAAACCAGATTTGGAAAAGAGAAAAAAACCATTGAAAATTGCGTTAGTAGGTCATCCTTATGTGTTAAATGATAAATTGTCTAATTTGGATATCAGAGAAAGATTATCACAAAAAGGTGTAGATATTATTACTTCTCTACAGATGCCTAGAAGTACAATTGAAGATCAGATGGGAAGACTTCATTACAATTTGTATTTTCAATATGAGAGAGAGATCCTTGGAACAATAATGTATTTTCTAGAAAACAATACAATAGATGGAATATTGCAACTAGCTGTTTTCAGTTGTGGTCCTGATTCAATTGTTTTAGAATTAGCTTCGAGATATTCACAAAGACAACCTGCGACTCCATTACTACAGCTAGTTATAGATGAGCTAACATCCGAAGTAGGATTTAGTACACGTTTAGAAGCATTTATTGATATGATTGACAGGAGGAATTGAATTACCTATTACTTATCCACACTTTGGATCTTTAACATATGTTTTCGAAATTATTCTTAGAGAACTTGGAAGAACAGATATTTTGCTTCCAAAAAAACCAAGTAGGAAAACTTCTGAACTTGGGTCACGTTATTCACCAGAATTCGTTTGTACTCCCTTCAAGTTAACTCTTGGAACTTTTATAGAAATGTTAGATTTGGGAGCTGATGAGCTAGGAATAGGAGGAGGGAATATGTATTGTCGCTTTGGTCTTTATTGGCCTGTTCAGGAACTCATTTTAGAAGATTTAGGTTATGATTTCAAATTTGTTCCTATTCCAATTTATGATAAACCTCTTGGCCTTGTTAAATCATTACAAGCTGAAAGCAATAATTGCACTGTTTGGGAAACAATTAAAGCTTTTAGAACCACATGGATCAAAACTAGATATATTGAGCTAGTCGACGAACTACATTTCAAATATAGAACCTTAGAACTTGAAAAGTATCAAGCTGATCGGTTCGCAGCAGAAGCTCACAGAAAGGTTGTATAAATACAAGGCTTAAGAAATCTAAGGGAATATGGTAAAAAACTTCCAGAGTTGTTCGATAAAAATATCGAGATTGATAGGGAAAAAGAGAAGAATGCGTTGAAAATTGGTTTATGCGGAGAGATTTATGTAGCTCTAGAACCTGCTCTAAATCTAGATGTTCATCGAAAATTGAATGAATTAGGAGTAATTACTAAAAACTGTGTTTCTTTTGGAATGCTTATCGATTTTGGACGAAGAATAAATCCTTTTACAACATTACCCTTTCAAAAAGCTCGTAAAGTAGCTAAACCATATATAGGACAAAGATGTGGAGGAGAAACTCAAGAAAATATAGGAGATATAATTCTCTACAAGAAAAAGAAATGGGACGGATTGGTTCACCTATACCCCTTTACCTGTATGCCTGAAATAATTACACGAAGTATAGCTCCTCAAGTTAGTAAGGAGTATGATATGCCTTTCTTATCGTTAGTTATCGATGAACAAACAGGGGAAGCAGGATATAATACGAGATTGGAAGCATTTGTTGAACTACTAAAAAGAAAAAAAGAGAAAGAAGTAGCTAGATAAAACTAGTAGTTAATGAAATAGAGAATTTAGGAAGGGATGGAAAATATCGAAAATAAATTAGGTAGAAAAAGAATATATGATTTTTCTGTATTCGAAACAAAATAAAAGATAGAAAAAGGAAGGTTAGAAAATGCTTAGTTCTTTTCCTAATTTCTCGAATGTTCCCAGAGCAAGATCCAAATCATCTTTGGTTAAACCAGCATTCATCATTACTCGAATTCTAGCAGTTCCTCGAGGTACCATTGGAAACATAATTGGTAAAGCAAATATACCTTCATCCATTAATCTGTTACTCATTTTATTTGCTACGTCATTCTCACCACAGATAATAGGAACTATTGCAGTGGGACATTTAGCAGAAGCAGCAGTAATTGGATGACTAAAACCAATATTCACAATCTCATTCTTGAAGTAATCACAGTTATCAAGTAAATTCTCGACTACAGGTATGAAGTATTCTGATTTTGGATCAAGCAGTTCCAAAGAACCTAATGCTGCACCAGCTGTTGCAGGTGGGGGACTTCCTGAAAGTAAATAAGACCTACCAGTGTTTCGAAGGTAATTAATTAAATCTTGAGAACCTACAATTGAACCTCCGACAACTCCCATGGCTTTAGAGTAAGTGTTCATTTCAACTTGTACTTTACCTTGTAATCCGAAATGATCAACAATTCCTTTACCTTTCTTGTTACGGCCTAAAACACCATCTCCATGTGCATCATCAACAAAAATCATTGCACCATATTCTTCTGATAATTTTTGAATTTCATCTAACGGAGCCATATCTCCATCCATTGAGAAAACACCATCTGTAATTACTAAAATTCGTTTTTCTCCATTTGGATCTGCAGCATCTGCTTCCTTTAATCTCTCTTCTAGACTACCCATGTCAACATGATCATAGATTGTTCTGACAGTTTTAGTCAGTCTTACACCATCAATGATTGATCCATGATTTAGTTGGTCAGAGATGATAAAATCGTCTCTTCTTACTAATGGAGGAATAGCTCCTTCATTTGCAATAAAACCTGACATCCAGACTATTGATGCTTCTTGTTCTTTGAAGTCAGCATGTTTTCTTTCCCATTCCTCATGGATTGCCATATTACCAGCTATAGCTCGTACCGAACCAGAACCTGCACCATATTTTTCTATGGCTTCTATTGCTCTTTTCCTTAAATGAGGATGATTAGCTAAATTCAGATAGTTATTTGAACAAAGCATGAGTAATTCTTTGCCATCTACAACTACTTGTGTTTCTGAAGGAGTTTCTAAGCTTCTGTGAACCCATTCTCTTCCTTCAGCTTGGATTTTTTGATATTCTTCTTTCAAAAATGCGGTTGGATTTCTTTTTGTCATTGTTATCCTCTCAATCTCTATTGTCTAAACTTTTACCCTCTTTTTATTTTTTATCCTCTGTATTTGTGATTTTTAGGATAAAATTTCTATTTTTAAGGTATTTTCAGCAAAAAGTTTTTTATTTGCATTTCTTTATCAAGTCACAACCGTAAAAGTGATGAGAACCATGGTCTCGATAAAATATGATAATATCAGTATAGCATATGATGATTTCATAGTTGTAGAAAACTTAAGCTTAGACATCAATGATGGAGAAATAACTACACTTCTTGGTCCAAGTGGATGTGGAAAAACAACTGTATTAAGAGCACTTGCTGGATTCGTAGACCCTTACGAAGGAAAAGTATACATGGGTGATAAAGATATAACTTTGATTCCCCCTCAGAGTAGAAATACAGCAATGATATTCCAAAATTATGCTTTGTGGCCACACCTGACAATTTTCAAAAATGTAGAGTACGGACTGAAATTAAGATTAAAAGAAAAAATTGTTTACAACCTGCAAATAGGTGAAACTGATAAAATAGAAGATATCTATTTTACTAGTTATGGTAGTCCAGAATTCATAGAAAAAGCAGCAGAAGCTTTAGTGAATTTTGGTAAAGCTAAAACAACTAAGGATGCCTGGAATATCACCTGGGAAGATTTAGTTTCCTCCTCTGAAGGTCTAGCAGAAGTTCCTGCTAAGCTGGGCAGTTATACCATAGGTGCATTACAGAAGGCAATCAGATTTCACTATGAAATTGTCAAAAAGAGTCTTCCTGAATGGTTACCTGAAAAGCGTACTCAACTTGAGAAGAAAAAAATAACCAAGCCTTTCCATTTAAGATTCTTCTGGCTGACAAAACCCTATTATTGGATTTCAAAGAAGAAATACGGAGATGCAAAAGCAGAAGTTGACAATGAATGGAAGTTTAGGAGAGATAAGGTATTTGATGTTCTCCGTTTAGTTCATCTTGAAGATCAAGCAGAGAAACATCCAACTGAGCTTTCTGGAGGACAACAACAGCGAATTGCACTAGCAAGAAGTATAGTAGTTGAACCAGATGTTCTACTGTGTGATGAACCTCTTAGTAATCTTGATGCTAAACTTCGTACGGAATTGCGAACGGAGATTCGTTCTATTATCAAAAAAATAGGAATGACTGCTGTTTATGTAACTCACGATCAAATAGAAGCATTGGCAATAAGTGATAGAATAGCCATTCTCAATGATGGAGACATTCAACAATATGGTACTCCGACTGAGGTTTTTACTGATCCACACACTCTATTTGTAGCTCAATTTATTGGAACTTCGAGTACCTTTACTGGAAAGGTTACAAGCGCAAAAACAGTTGAACTAAAAGGTGGAGAAACTATTAAGATAAACACAAAGAAAGAAATCGCAGAAGGAACTGAAGTAAGTGTTGTTATTCGTCCAGATAATGTAAGTTTAA
Source organism: Candidatus Heimdallarchaeota archaeon (assembly GCA_016839875.1). Next base: position 607 of record JAEOTK010000167.1, on the reverse strand, counting down.
CCTCAGCAACAGATAATTCAATAGATTTTGAGATTAACACAATTGAGTATCTTGGAACCGAAGTAAAGATGACAGGAATTCTTAAGGATAAATCGATCTTACTAGTTGATGTTCCTGAACAGGCTGAAAAATATGCAAAAATGAATGTTGGAGATAAACTTCAAGCCTATATTCAAACTGATGAGATTTTTGTTTTTATTGGTGAAGAAAGAATCTATTAGATGTAAATCTTCCCTTCTTCCTTTCTCTATTTTTTGATAAAATCTTTATATATGAGAATTCTATCCAATAATCGATTAATATGTTTGACTATGAAGGAATCAAAATTCATTGGTTAGGACATGATGCTTTTTGGATAGAAGCAAAAGGAAAGAATATTTACATAGATCCATACAAACTAGGTAAATCTAATCTTCCTCCAGCAGACGTTGTGATCTCAAGTCATGAGCATTTTGATCACTGTAATCCAGAAGCAATTAATATTGTTGCTTCCGATGACACAATTCTAGTTGGTCCAAAAAGTTGTCAAGAGACTTTCAAAAATGAAATCAGTAAGAAGAAAGAAATTCTGGAGCTAAATCCTGGTGAACATCTCGATCTCGAATTC
>JAEOTK010000166.1 GCA_016839875.1 Candidatus Heimdallarchaeota archaeon | reverse complement strand
TTCAGCTTTTGGAAACATCTTATTTGCTACGAAAATCAATATGATCAGTAATATAGCTTCTGCGACTCCAACCAGATAGAGTTCAACTTGAGTTAATAAAATTAATCCCGCAATTAGAACTACAGGAGTTAGAAACATAGTAATATATTTTACAGTTTTGTTGTCGTTATTTATCTCTTCGAGGACAAATTTATACCTTAATTTCCCAAACATAAAAACTTTGAGTAGAAGTCCAGCTATACCAACCAAAGGAACTGCAGGAAGGAAAATTAAAATCAATCTAACTGTATCTATAAAGGCTTCTTGGTTAATCATTGTTGGAATAACAAGTAATAATCCAATTGGTATATTGATGAAGAAATAAGGTAATTTAGCTATGAACTTATCTCTCTCCACTATTGGTAAAGAAGACGTAATAGACTCTCCTCCTGCTTCAGTAAGGGTTACTCCCATTATTATCATAGTACTAGTAAGCGCAACATAAAACATTATGATTATGAATCCAATAGATATGCCATTAACACCGATATAGTCAGAATCAACAGCTCCTATAAGTCCAAAAACTGGAATCATTAATGGCATAATCATGAACATCATCAGTTGCATTTCCCGGGTAATCATAGACAAATCACGTCGAATAAATGCTTTTACTGGAGAGGAATTAACTGCTTCAAAGATTATTTCATGATCATCATCCTTAATTTCCACATCTTTAATTTCAGTTGATGATATGTCTCTTAGCATGTTTAATGCTTTTTTATACATAAAATAGGTAATAACTGCAAACATCATTAATCCAATAATAGAACCAATTAATACCATTACCGAAAGCGATTCGAATCCAAGTGCTAAGTTTGATAAAAGAAAACCTCCAGCAAATGGAAATGGAATAAAACTCAGTACTATGTTGATTATATTGGTTGTACCATCACCTATTGCTTGCAAGGGATATAATTGAGGTATTCTTTCCATAGAGAGTTGTATCAAAGCTGACATAAGCATTGTTGCGATTAGGTAGATGACTACGTTAAATATCCTGAAGAAAGTAGTCTTCTTATCTCCTATCTCGCTCTCTTCCATTAAAATTGCCATTTTTCGTAACACAATTACTACTAAGCTCAAATTAAAGATAACATTCATGAACGAAACAATTATGCTTGCAAAAATAAGAAGAATGATTGTTGGTATCGAAAAAGATGGATTGCTTTGAATTAAAACACCTATGATGGTTCCAACTGGTAACAGTAGACCGATTGCTATTAATTGAATGTTCATCCCCCTTATGAAAGTAAACATGCCTAGTTTTTGTACATCCCTTCTGCTGAATGGCAAAGTACCTAACCAAGTATAAGGTCCTCCTGACATCAATCCCCAAGTAAACATAACTGAAAATATTAACAGGACGACAGGAAGGTAAAGAAGGAAACCACTCATTGATAATCCTCCAACAAAATTGACCCATTGCGGACTGACTCCTGTTGCTGATATAGTTGCAATCTGTAAAAAAGTGATTACAGGAAGCATTGTCATAATTGCGATATAAAGAACAGTTATAGATTTCAAGATAATAGCAGGAACTTTAGCAGAATTCTTATCTCTTTCAACTCTTTCCAAGAATTTTGCTTGACTGCTCCCAGCTGTGTTCAATCCTGTATGTAAAAGTGCTTCATTATATGTTTTTTTGGAATGTTTGTAAAGTTCGCTATTCTTCATTTGGAAGCACCAGAATGATTGTTTCTTCTCATTTTTCTCAAATTAGCAATGATTCTATTAACAGATTCATCTTCTTGAGTTAATTTCAAGAAAATATCTTCTAGACTTGCACCAGCTTTATCTGCCATTAATGATAATTCTTCTACAGTTCCCATAGCAATTGATTTTCCACGATCGATGATACAAATCCTATCACAAATTTCTTCTGCAATTTCCAATATGTGAGTAGAAAATATAACTGAACCACCACGTTCAGTGTGTAGTTCAACTATTTCTTTCACAACTTTAGAGGACTTAGCATCGAGTCCTGTAAGAGGTTCATCGAGGATAAGAAGATCAGGATCATGTAACAATGCAGCTATAACTTGAATTTTTTGCTTTGTTCCCCTTGATAAAGTTGCTATAAGTTTTTCATAATATTCTTCAGCTTCTAAGCTTTCAAGATAATACCTTAATTTCTCAAGTGTTTCTTCTTCATCTAAATTTCTAATTGAAGTTATGAAGTTAAACAACTGTTTCGGAGACATAGATTTGAAGATTAAAGGTTCTTCTGAAACATAACCTATCCTTTCTTTGACTTGAATTTCATCTTTACTAGGATTTAAATCAAAAACACTTATATCACCATTATCAGCTTCTAAAAGCCCTAGAATCAGCTTGATAGTGGTTGTTTTTCCGGCTCCGTTGGGACCTAGCAATCCAAAGATCTCCCCTTTCTTTACTTCAAAGCTTAATCCATTAACAGCAACAACAGGACCGAAAGTTTTTGTAATGCCATTAACACTCACCAAATGCCCATTTTTTCCATTCATTTTATCATCCATTATTAGATCATTTTCGATTTTTGCTAATCCATTAAGAACTGTTTCGTCCTCCATCACTCCATCTCCTTTGTGCTACTTTTCACTCGCTCATTTCAAACTCTTATAAGTGTTCTAGTTTAAGCGAATTGCCCCAGCTCTTATCTGTATCGTCAAACTATCTGGAGGAAAATGTACAAGGGCATTTAAATACCTTTCA
>JAEOTK010000165.1 GCA_016839875.1 Candidatus Heimdallarchaeota archaeon | reverse complement strand
TAAATCACGCTCATTTTGATCATGTTAGTGCTTTAAAGAGTCAGAAGGAAATTACAGGAGCTAAAGTATTAGTTCACGAAAATGATGCTGAATTTCTAAGAACAGGAACATCAACAGCTGTTAAGACAATCTCACTCCCATCTAAAATACTTATGAGCACTGTTCCTAAATCCATGAAATTGTATGAACCAGTTGAACCTGATATAATAGTTAAAGATGAATATTCTCTACAAGAATATGGAATAGATGCTTCAGTTATACATACACCCGGACATACAGCTGGAACACTTTCTATTATCACAAAAACAGGTAACGCATTTATTGGATGTTGTGCGCATGGTTTTCCTCTTAGATTAAATCCAGGATTACCATCAATAGCACAAGATATTGAACAAGTTTTGACTAGTTGGGAAAAGATAATTGATAGTGGAGCTAAGGTTATGCATGTTTCACATGGTAAATCTATAAGTCTAGACAAAATGAAAAAAATACTGAGTAAAAAGCGAAGAAGAATGTAATGCTTTTATTTTTTGAAACATTTTTCTAATTCTTTTTTAAAGTCATGAGGTTCAAGAATTGCGTTCAGAACATCCAAGCTTTGGATGACGTTCTTCATTATTTCATATGACGCATTTTGAGAAACTTCGGCAATCTCATCTGAATATTTTTGGAATATTTCTTTTCTCTCATTTGTTATGTTTGTGAAAATCTTAAGCAATACTTCAGATAAGCATTTTTCTGAAGGTTCAGGTAGATCATGCATTAAACTTAACATCTTTCCGATTATCGGTAGAGAAACTTTTAATTCGAGGATTTTTTTCAAATCAGCATCTTCTCCAGTAAAAAGATATAATTTAGCTGTTCGACCATAGAGATTCTCTGAAGCTGCTTGAGTGATTCTACCTGTTTCATCTACTTGAATTCTTTTGCCTGCTATCACAATTAGCTTTTCCTTTTGTAGATAGTTAAGATATTTGTAGATGGTCTTTTCTACTCTTTCAAGCTCTTCCTTTCTTTCCTTCTTTTGTTTTGAAGACAATTCTAAAGTCTCAATAAAATCATAGATAATTTGATTATATTTCTTTGTTAAATCTCTAACAGTCATTGGGCCGTCTCTGAGAGCATGAAAAATAGGTTCATATCTAGGATCTTCAATTACCTTCCAAAGTCTCTGATCTGTTAATACACTAATAGCATCTTCCTTGAAAGTAATAATATCTTCTTCCAAATGTCTCACTTTGGTTATTTCTTGCTATTGACATATTAGACCTATGAATTTAAATTTTTCTCTGCATGTGGAAATCCTTATATATGTGTTTGGAGAAGCCTTCTCCAGTAAGAGAGAAAATTAAGCGGATTTGATAAAATGAAAGATAAAATGAAAGACGAAAATGGAATAACTTCGAATCTTAAAGGGTATATCTTATTCTGGTCAGGTCAGCTAACATCATTATTGGGTTCCAATATTGTTCAATTCGTTTTAATATGGTGGATAACTGTAAAAACTGAGAGTGCACTTTATCTTTCATTATCAGCTTTTATTGGATTTGCACCCACTATACTATTAACACCAATTGCAGGAGTTCTTGTTGATAGACTGAATAGAAAAGGACTTCTAGGTTCAGTAGACTTTCTACAAGCAGTTGCAACTGTAGCTCTATTATTCTTATTCAGATCTGATGTTGTAACAGTACCAATACTTCTAGTATTTATTGCATTAAGGGGAGTATTCCAAGCATTTCACACTCCGGCTATCCAAGCACTAATACCAATAATGATTCCAAGGAAACATCTTAATCGATTTAACAGTTTCGACTTCTTTATGTCAAGCATAATTTTCTTGATTGGTCCTCTAGTGGCAGCTGTACTATATGCTGCTTTTCCAATGCATCAAGTACTATGGATTGATGCAGCTACATTTCTTGCTGCAGTAATTCCATTAATATTCATAAAAATACCAAAAATAAAGAAAAAAGATATAGAAGCAAAAGAACAAAAATCCTCCTTTTTCTCTGAATTCAAAGAAGGAATTTCATTTATTAGAGAAAAGAAAGGATTATTATCATTACTTAGTGTTTTTACTGCAGCTAATTTATTCTTAGTGCCGCTTTTTGTACTTTTGAATTTATTTGTACTAAATCATGGTGGAGGAGAAATACAACTTTCATATGTTTTAGCTTTCAGTCAAGCTGGCACAATTGCAGGATCAGTTTTATTCATAATATGGAAAGGTTTCAAGAAAAAAGTAAATGGTGTTGTGCTTGGAATATTTATTATGTATATAGGTTATATTATTGCTACTTTGACTCCTGAAGGCATGTTCTGGTTTATGGGGATAGGTATGTTACTAATTGGTTTTGCATTGCCCATGGCAAATATATCTAGTCAAACAATATGGCAAACAGTAGTTCCAAAAGAGAAACTTGGTAGAGTTATGTCTGTTAGAATTACTATTGCACAGATGACTGCTCCTTTAGGGATGATATTAAGTGGTGTAATAGCAGAAGTAGTGGATTTGCAGTATGTCTTCATAGGAGCAGTTGTTCTTGGATTGTTCTTCTTAGGACTAACTTGGTTTGCAACAAACATCAAACGTGTTGAGGATGATATTGATTATGTTAATGGTACAGATGAACCTATAGAATCAGAATTACAGGTTCTGGATGTACCAGATATTGAAGTGTCTAAAACTTCTCATTCTATTGATGCAGCTAAAGAATAAACTGCATCAATCACCTTTTTTTCCAATTTTCGTTTTTTTCGTAAAAGTTATTAATCTTGCAGAAAAGAACAGATGAAGATGAAAATCATTGTTTTAGGTGCAGGATTAGTTGGAAATGTTATTGCAAGAGATCTTGCTGATGATGCAGATACACAAGTCTCTATTGTAGATTACAATCAAGTTGTCTTAGATAAGCTAACAGCTAATTATGATTTGAATGGAATTTGCGCAGATTTATCCAACCCAAATTTAATCACTGATTTAGTGAAAGATTATGATTTAGTAATTGGTGCTCTTCCCGGTTTCATGGGATATCAAACACTAAAAACAGTTATAGAAGCTGGAAAAAGTATTGTAGATATTTCTTTCTTTGGAGAAGATCCATTTGGTTTAGATGAACTTGCAAAAGAAAAGGGAGTTACAGCTGTTGTAGATTGTGGAGTTGCTCCTGGCTTGAGTAACATAGTTCTTGGCTACATAGATTCAATACTAGAAGAAACTTCTTCTTTCCTTTGTTTTGTAGGTGGATTACCAGTTGAAAGAGATTGGCCCTTTGAATACAAAGCACCATTTTCTCCTGTAGATGTTATTGAGGAATATGTAAGATTAGCGCGATATGTAGAAGATAGTGAAACAATTATCAAACCAGCACTTTCAGAACCAGAGTTAATTGATTTTCCTGAAGTAGGTTCTCTTGAAGCTTTCAACACAGATGGTCTTAGAAGTCTTTTGATGACCATGAATATCCCTTTCATGAAGGAAAAAACACTACGATATCCAGGTCATATTGAAATAATGAGAATATTCAGAGAAACAGGATTCTTCAGTAATGAAGCTGTCAATGTAAACGGAAAAGAAATTATTCCTCTAGAAATAACTTCAAAGCTTCTGTTTGATAAATGGAAGCTAAATGAAGGAGATGAAGATCTTACTGTTCTACGAATTATTATAGAGGGAGTGAAAGAAGGTAAGAAAGTAAGATACTCATACGACATGATCGATCGATATGATAAAGAAAAGGGTATAATATCCATGGCAAGGACAACAGGTTATACATGTACCGCTGTTGCTAGACAAATACTTCAAGGCAATTTCACAAGAAAAGGAATATGTCCTCCTGAATTCATAGGTCAGAACGAGGAAGTCTATGATGCCGTAATTGAAGATTTGTTTAAGAGAAAAGTTATCCTAAAGGAAAATTATGAAGAAATAGATTAGACCAAAATTGATAACAATAACTTATACTTATTTTTCTTAGGTATATCCAGATGTCTCAAGAAAAATCACAATGTTCTTTGGTTTCCCAAGGATATTCTCCTGGTTCTTGTATGGTTCAAGTAGGTAAGGATGTAAAAAGGAGAGCTTGTGATAGCACTTTGAGAACGGGAGATGAGGGATTTGAAAGAGTCATCAAATCGGTTCACCTATCAAGACCAGAAGATTATCTATCAATTTATCAAAGTGGATGCAACCACGATTGCAAAAAATGCCACTCTCATGATTTCAGTAAAGTTCTGAGTGGGAGGTGGATGAGTACTGATCAAATTGCGAAATCAGCTGCAGAATATAGAGAGAATGTAACTGTTTTTGAACCGAAAAAAGCTGCAACTAGCTGGCATGCACATCGTTTATGCAGACATTGCGGATCATGTGTTCTATATGGACAGTTTTCTGAAAGATGCCCAAGAAAACTTAAACCTGAACAAATAGTGCTTAGTCCTCAAGGTTTTGGACCTGCAAGGAATATCATAGCTTTCACTGGTGGAGACATTATGTGTAAGCCTGAATTCTACACAGAAGCAGCAAAGAAAATAAAAAAAGAAAATGATGATCTCTGGATACTTCTCGAAACAAATGGATATGGTTTAACTCCTAAGAATTTGGAAGAATATGCTGCTGGTGGAATCGATGCATTTTGGCTAGACATTAAGGCATATTCAGAAGAGGTTTACAAAAAACTCTGTGGGACTTCAAACGAACAGATTCTTGAAAGTGTTCAAAGAATTATTGATTTAGGGTTTACCTTGGAGATTCTAAGTCTCTATATTCCATTCTTTGTTGAGACAGATGAGCATGAAAAAATAGCAGAATTAATAGCCAATGTTGATCCAAAAATACCTACAACATTACTAGCATTCTTTCCATGTTATCAGTTAACTGAACCTATCTATCGAGCACCAAGAAAAGAAGAAATGGTTGAGAGTTACAAATCAATGAAAAATCAAGGTTTAAAGAATTTGAGAATTGGTAATTTAGGTACTTTTTTGAAAGATAGCAACGATATGAACTATTTAGAAGAACAATTAGGAAAGGATTTTTACTAATTCAATGAATCACATAAAACGAATAACTGTTCAAGTTTGTTTGTGCTAAGTGATAATTGTGCATCATGAGAAGTACTCTCGTCCAAATTGGAAGAGTTTTCTTAAGAGATGGTGGAGAGAGATTCTTTCTCTAGTAATAAATGTAACGGTCATGATATTGATCCTAACGAGAGTTCTTATTTTCTATTATGGTATAATCATTATAGTATCAACACTAATAGTTCATCTTATATCAATAATGAGACGAAGAAGATCTATGGTGTCACAGTATAAATAGGTGTGAAAAGGGAATCAAAAAATCTACATTCTAGAAAAAAGATATAAGCTTGTTCAAGAGATTTAGATTGGCTATTATGTCTGAAAAACTATCAGCTATTGTTATCGGAGCAGGAGATAGAGGTGCTGACACATATGGTGAATATGCTCTTCAGCATCCTGATGAGATTGGATTTATTGCAGTTGCAGAACCTATTGATTCAAGAAGAGAAAGTTTTGCGACTAAACATCAAATATCTTCAGATTTTTGTTTCAAAACCTGGGAAAAACTACTAGAATTAGAAAAACTTGCGGACATAGCTGTAATAACAACTCAAGATCGAATGCACGCTGAACCTGCCATTAGAGCAATGCAACAAGGCTATGATGTACTACTTGAGAAACCCATGGCAACAACAGTGGAAGACTGTAAGAAGCTAGTAGAAGTATCTGAACAAACAGGAAGACTTCTTCAGATCTGTCATGTACTCAAATATACTGAGTTTTTCTCAACAATACATTCAATAATTAATGCTGGTAAAATTGGTAACGTTGTTAACATTTCTCTTCGGGAAAATGTTTCCTCATTTCACTATGCTCATTCTTTTGTAAGAGGTAATTGGCACAACAGAGAAAAATCTAGTCCTATGATACTAGCAAAGTCTTGTCATGATATGGACATTCTTTATTGGCTGGTAGGAAGTCCTACAAAAAAAATCAGTTCATTTGGATCGCAGATTCATTTTGGTAGAGAGAATCAACCTGAAGGAGCTCCAGATAGATGTACTGATGGTTGTCCAGTTTCTGATAGTTGTCTTTATTATTCTCCAAGAATCTATATAGATGTTGAACCTTGGCTACAAATATCAAGTAAAGGAGGGACACCTTTTATGAAATTCATGTCAAAAACTTTACTCAAGTATCCTAATATGAAACGATTCTATCCGTTTAACAAAATCAACAAAGTTGAGGAATGGCCAGTTAGTACAATAACCAATGATTTTACCAAAGAAGGAAGAATGAAAGCATTAAGAGAAACGGATTACGGAAGATGTGTTTATGCAATTGAAGATCATAACGTTGTTGATCATCAAGTTGTAAACATAGAATTTACTAATAACGTAACTGCTACATTCACAATGCAATGTTTTTCCTACATGGAAGGTAGGACTATACGAATTGATGGAACAAAAGGAACAATAATCGGAGACTTCCTTGCTTCTGGAGATACTATCCGTCTGATGGATGCATATACAGGCAAAGAAGAGATTATAAGAAAAACAGGATTAATAACAGGCCATAGTGGGGGAGATGATAGATTGTTTAGATCCTTTTTACAGACAATTCGAGATAGAGATTCTCAACCTCCTCTTACTGATGCTAGATCTTCTTTGGAATCGCATTTAATGGCATTTGCAGCAGATAAAGCACGATTAGAGAACAAAGTCATTGATATGGAGATATTTAGAAAATAGGAAATTTGGTTTAACAAAAAGATAATAAACCAGTTTGGTAAAAGAGTTATAATGATACAAAATATTATCATCACACATGAAAGTGGCATTCCTCTTTTTGCTCGATCTTTGATGTGTCACATTGGGATGCATTGTGCTGATTTATCTAAAGATAGCACCTTCACAGATGAAACTCTTTTGCATTCAGCACTCTATAATGCAATGTTAATCTACGATCAAGCTCACCCTAACCAATTTCATGAATTCAAAATGGAAAAAAGCAAAACTTTGACTTTTCCATCAGAAAAGATCACAGTCATAATGAACGCAGATCCAGAAGATGATTTTACTGAATACAAAAACAGACTGAGATTATTCTCTGACTTATTTATGAAGAATTATGGACAATTAGTTGAGGATTTTGATGGTGACATAACAAAGTTTACTCTCTTTCAGGAAGTAATTAACGAAGAAGGATTACTAGATGAAGGAGAAAGATTCAGAAAAAACTGTGTTGAATGTGAATATGATAAAGCTTGTGTTTACAGAATTAGTATAGGACCAACAAATAAAACTTTGAAAGAGAGATTTGATTCAATTATAGAAATTGGTTGGATAAAGAAGCTTCTTATGATAATGAGAGGAATGTTTCAGCCCAAATATCTGAGATTAGAAATGGAACTCCTATATATGACACAAAAATGAGTTAAAAAATATCTCCAAGTATCTTTATTGGGAGTCTTTATTTTTTCTTGTTTTCTCTGTAGTAAGGAGATCGAATTATAAGGAATAATTTAGCTAAAGGACTTACTATTTTTATTAGAGCTTTTCTTAATTTTATTCTACTCTCAAATTCTTTTGCAAAATCCTCAAGAGTATATCTTTGATATTTCAGAAGTTCCTGTGAATCTTTAGTATATAACCAATCTAAATGAAACCAATCTTTATCATCTTTAGGAACTCTAAAGCATTCAGGAGGTATTGGTCCTACTCCAAAAGCTTCCAATAGTCTAGTAATGTAATCTCCAGAAGTCATTCTACAAGAATCTCCTCCAGCAACATTCATAATACTTTGATTTTCAAACGCTTTAATTGCATTTACACAAGCTAAACCAACATCCCAGGTATGTACTGGTTCCATTCTTTGATAGAAAGGAACCTCATACATTAAAGCAGGTACGTTCATCGGCATTCGCATTGAAGGAACAGCTGTTAATCTTAAAATCATCCACTCCAGTGAACTAGCTTGTAATATCTTTTCCATATCCCATTTTTGAAAAGCATAGATATCATGTGGTAGAGGTTCGATTCTATCTGTTACCTTTCTTGGAGGATCTTCTGCCATAGTTGAGCCATATAAAGCTAGACTACTTGTAAAAAGGACTTTAGGTTTGTTTGATAATTTCTCAATTGCATCAACTAAATTTTGCATACCTCCCGTATTAACTTCATTTGCATACTCTGGATCCTTGTCGAAATCAGGAGGAATAACAGCACAAAGATGAATGACAAAATCAATCCCTCCTTGAACAATATTCATAACATCTTCAAAATTTCTAATATCACCCCATATTGTTTCGAACCTATTTGGGTACTTTTTTGACATAAATTTGTAAACTTTCTTAGTACGTCTGGTTTTCTTATCAAAACATCGAACTTCATATCCCTGCTTCATAAGTTCTTCGAGGGTGCTTTCACCAACGTTTCCGAAAGGTCCAGTAAGAAGGATTTTCATTTTCTTGATTCATTCCTAGGTATGTGATGCTAATAGACATATATTTAATTTTTACCTTCTATTTTCTTTAAAAGAAGAAAAATAAGTGAGAATATTTCCTTAAGCTCTTTGCTTCCTAGGTTTGGGGAACATAACAAAGAAAGCAATAATTAATAGCATAATAGATACTACTTCTGAAATAATTATAGCTACATATCCTAGATATCCCATGAATGCATAGAAGCCTGCTAAAACAGCTACAAAGACAAAACCTAGAATATATTTCGTGATTTTAAACCTAGTATTAATTTCTTCTAAAACAAATTTGTATCGCATTTTTCCAAAAATCAGAATCTTGAAGAAAAGTCCAGCAACACCTAAGATTGGAATAACTGGCAGATACAGCAGACCAAAACTGAACATAACCCAGAAATGAGGATCTCCTATAGAAAATAAAAAGAATGTAAGATAGGCTAAAGGTATAGTACTAAAGAAGAACGGTAGCTTAGCTTTTACCTGATCTCTCACAATTATAGGAAGAGAAGCAGTAATTGTTTCACCTCCAGCTTCTATATTCGTTAGTCCAACAATTAACATATATGAGTTTAGAACAACGTAAAACAAGAGAAAAAGAAATCCTTGAGTTAGCCCACTATTCCCCAATGGTTCATAGTCAAATGGAGCGACAGCCCCAACAATAGGAATCATTATGGGCATAATCAAGTACATAATATATTGCATTTCTCGAGTAATCAATGCTAAATCTCTTTTGAAAAAAGCTCCTAAAGGTTTTGATTTGTTTATATTCACTTGATCTATTGTGACTTCTGCATATTTTTCCTTATATTTCTTGAAATCAGTAGAAGTTATGTTTCTAAGAGTACTTAGTGCTTTTCGGAACATTAACAAAGTAAGTAAACAAAAAATCAACAATCCAGTAATTGATCCAACAAGTATCAAAGAGGGAATATTGGAAAATCCTATAACAAAAGAGGTAAGAAAATAACTTCCTGAAAAAGGAAATGGAATAAAACTCAAAACTATATTTAATATGTTCACAGTCTCCCTAGTCATTGTTGAACCAAGATACAATTGAGGAATTATTTCTACTCCTATCTGAATTACATATATCGCAGCCATTGAACAGACAAGATAGAGTACGAAGGTCATTATTCGAATGAACGTAGTTCGTTTACTACTTACTTCGTGTTCTTCCATTAATATTGCCATCTTTCGACCAAGAATTACAACAATACTTAGATAGAAAATAATACTTACAAAAGAGATCAATATGCTGAAAAGAACCATTAAAACACTATTGGCTAAAGGAATCTCAGAACTTAAAGTAAAAGCAATAGCAAGTATTGTTCCAGCAGGAAGAACTAAAACCATAACAATTAGTTGAAAGTTCATACTTCTCAAGAATGTAAAGAAGCCAATTTTCTCAATATCTTTTTGACTAAAGGGTAAGGTATGTATCCATTGATAAGGTCCTCCGCTCATTAAACCCCACATGAAAGTAATTGAAAAAACCAACAAGATTACAGGCATAATAAGGAAGAATCCACCTAAGGTACAACTGCCCACAAAAGTAACCCATTCAGAACTAATTCCATCGTTCAGAGCAATAGATGCTTCGGAAAATGACCTAAGAGGTAAGAGAAATAGCATAGCTATGTAAAAGGCAGATAAAACCTTTAGAACTTGATCTTGCATTCTAGCCATTTTATCTTTTCCAATCCTCTCAAGAAATTTAGCTTGATTGCTTCCAGCAGCTTGTAATTGAGAATGGATGATTGCTTCTCTATAAACGTTTTTTGAAATTTTATAGAGCTCTTTCTTATTCATTTTTTCTCCCTCATTTTTTATTATTTTTCATAATGCTTCTAAGATTTTTAATAATATGTTGAACAGATTCATCTTGATCAGTTAATTTCAAGAAGATATCTTCTAAATCAGCTCCTATTTTATCTGCCATTTTAGATAATTCTTCAACAGTACCTGTAGCAATAAGTTTTCCTCTATCAATAATAGAAATTCGATCACATATCTCTTCTGCGACTTCTAGAATATGTGTTGAGAAAATTACTGAGCCTCCTCTTTCTGTATGCAGTTCGATTATCTCCTTTACAACCTTAGCAGATTTTGCATCCAATCCTGTGAGTGGTTCATCTAGTATTAATAGATCTGGCTCATGTATCAACGAAGCAATAACCTGCATTTTTTGCTTGTTTCCTCTTGACAAAGTAGCTACAAGTTTTTCATAATATTCTAAGGCTTCAAGGCTTTCAAGATAATATCTCAGTTTCTCTGTTGTCTCTATAGGATCCAGATTCCTTAATGATGTTATAAAATCAAATAGCATCCTTGGAGTCATAGATTTGTAGATGAGGGGCTCCTCTGAAACATAACCTATATTCTGCTTAATCCGAATCTCATCCTTTTCGGGATGAAGACCAAATACCTCAATTTCTCCCTGATCAGGCTCAAGCAAACCTAATAGTAACTTAACTGTTGTAGTTTTACCTGCTCCATTTGGTCCCAATAAACCGAAAATCTCCCCAGGTTTGACTTCGAATGAGATATCATTAACTGCTACAACGGGTCCAAATGATTTAACTAGATTTGTTACTTTAACCATCGATTTTGATTCATCATCAATCGATGTAACTTGTTTTTTACTAACCTCTGTTACAATAGAGGAAGTATTATCCAACATACCCTATTTTTCCTCCTAACTTTTGCACTCTCTGCGCAATCTAAAGTTCTTTGTACAAAGATATTTATTAACCTATATTTATAAAATTTTGAAAAGAAAACTTTTCAACACCATATTTTATTGAATAAAAAATATTAAATCTTAAATTATTAAATCTAGAATTCTGTTTCTCTTTCTTGCTAACTCTAAAGCCTTTCTGATGAAACTTTGTGGATATAAGGATTGAAGTGATAAATCCTTAATCATCTGTTGTGCTTTTTCTTTATTATATAGTACAAAAGAAGTTATGATGAATGACATTGAGATTAATTTTCTTAATTCATGAAATATTACAACAGAAGCTTTTGTTATATCAAATCCAACATTTTTATCAAAGAGATTCATAAAGTAGTAACTAGGTTCACCATTTTTTACAAAGCCAGTCTCTAAATCAATAATTGTAAATTCATCACTAATTTTTCCTTTTTCTTTTAGAGAAGTGTAAATGTATAGTGGCATACCTATCATAGAGTGATTACTGAAAGTTTTCTTTGCTTGAAACTTCTCTTCTGTATCTAACCACTCTTCAATGAGGACCTCTGTATGTTGCGTAAAAACTGAAAGAGTATCAATCACGAGTTCGACTGTATGTTTGTTTCCCACAATCAATATAGGTTCTCCAATAACAGCTGCAAATATTACATTTTCCAAGGATTTACTTACAGCTTTTGAAAGAAAAGCTAGTGATAAATCCTCAACCTCAACCTTTGAAAATCTATTTCCAAGATCTTCATATTTTTGTAAAGCATCTAGAATTTCCAATATATCGTACTTAAAATCCTTATTAGACATCTCTCGTATTTTTTCTTTCAGGAGAGGGTACAGTCTAAATATAGAGTAATCTAATTCTCTTGGAAATTTCAAAACACCAACTTCTGTTTTTGAACCATTAGAATCTATTAAAATAAAAACTGAAAATTTCTGTTCTGGTAACAAAGTGATTAATCCTTCAATAGAATCCTTAAATTTCTCATTTAGATTATGTTTGGAGATCATCTCTGCTATATTGGATACTACTGGACCGGTTCCTACAATTTCTTCAATTTCGTATGATTCATCGTTGTGAGTAATTGTGAAAAAATAAGGATCAGCAGATAATAGTGGATTCTTTGTGAAGAATAACGGTAGATTGTAGATATCATGTAGACAATGTTCTAGAATAAGAGATGCTTCTCCTTCTGTAATCATATTATGATCTCTATCTTCTAATAGAGAACTAGAGCTCAGTTTGATTTGTTCAAGAATCTGTCCTAGTTGTCTTTCAGAAAATACCAAATTCGCTATAAGAGTCTCAATAATAAAAACGAAATCATGAACTTGAACAAAGGAAATATTGCGATCATGATATGAGATTGATTGTAATTCTTGTCTATGTACTTCTTTAGCAAAAGTTATTATTGCACTAATAAGACTTGAAGCCAATATTTGCTTTGTGTCATCAGCTGTTTCTGGTACCGAAGCTAACAACAATCCAGAATTACTAACTAATGAAAGTTGTAAGCTTCGCATATAGAATAATTATAATTAGATTATAAGTAAATTTCTTTTCTACTAGTCGAAAGAAAAAAGACTAAATTAAGAATGCTAGTAGTTTATTTCTTTTCTTTGCTAGTTCAATAGCTTTCCTCATCATACTTGGAGGAAGGTTTGATCTAGTTGTGAGGTCTTTAAGTTCTGCTTGAATTTTCTTTTTATCATACAATGCAAAAGAAGTAATTTCCATTGCAGTTTTGATTAGTGGTTCCAGCTCCATAGCGATTTTTGCAGCTACTTCAGTGATTCTTAATCTTTTAATTGTATCAAACAATTTTTTGTAATATATACTAGATTTTTCTCCCTTAACTCTGCTCTGTTCAAGATTGATTGTAGTTGTATGTTCATCGATCAATCCCTTTTGAATTAAGTCATTGTAAATTTTAGGTGACATTCCACAAATCCTTGAATCAAGATCACATTTCTCATTCTGTTCAATGTCATCCAGGGTTATCCATACATTAACTGAGGTTTGAAGATGTTGGGTAAAAATGGCTAAAGTGTCTATTACCAATCTAACTGTTGGTTTATCTCCAACAACAAAAATCTCATCACCAACTATAGCTGAATAGATTGCACGCTCAAGGTTTTTTCCAGCAGTTCGATCCAAGAAAGTTGGAGACAAATCTTCAATGCTGATTCTAGTTAATCTTGGTCCTGGATCATCAATATCCCTAAGTGTATCCAATATTGATACCATATCAGATTTCAAAGAATCCTTTGACATGATTGAAAGCATTCTTTCCATCATTGGATATAATCTAAACAATGTTTCATCTTGATCACTTGGAAGTTTAAGTATTCCAACTTTTGACTTTTCACCATCAGAATCTATAACGGAAAATGTAGTACAATTTTCATCAGGGATTTGAGTAATTATTCCCTTGAACTTCCCATTGGAATTTATGTTTTCTTTGTGAGTATCAAGCATGAAAGCTATTCGAGGAATAAATGAACCTGAACCAGATTTTTCAGATATTTCCCAACCTTTTGCAGAATGATTTATGATAAGAAACGCAGTTTCAGCATTTTTTAGTGGTTGCTCTGCAAGTTGGAATTGTAATGTCAGCAGTTCTTGTAAACAAGTTTCAATGATAAGAGCTGCTTCACCTTCTGTAAGAGCATTTGAATCTTTATCTTCTAACAAAGGACTAGCACTTTCAATAAGATGTTCGAGTAATTGAACGAGCTGTCTCTCTGTAACTGTTGTATCTTCACCAATTGTTTCGACAATTAATACAAATTCATGAACTCTAAGAAAAGAAACTGTTCTATCATGGTAGGAAATAGATTGTAATTCTCTTTGATGAACCTCTTTTGAAAATGATATTAAAGCTGTCATTAATCCAGTAGCAAGAATCTGTTTTGTTTCATCTGCAGATTCAGGTTTTGAAGCCAATAATAGACCTGTTGAAGTAACTAATGATAATTTTATGTTGAACATCTAATCAATCCGTTTTTTGTTTCCTTTATGTGTATTTCTTTTTATTCCAATTATAGATGTTATAGATAAAATATAGAAAAAGAACTATCTATTCTTTTTCTCTGCGTTTCTTTTATCCCTGATTTCATCAAGAATTTCAGGTGTTAAAGTTGTAACTCCTCGCTCTTTTGCTTGTTCTACAATCATAGTCATTGCCTTTTTTAGGAATACTCTTGGAATAGATACTATCTTTGCACAAGCTTCATCTGTCCAATAAACATCTGGATCAATTCTGTCAGCTTGATAACGAACAGAATCAATATCAACTCCTTTCCCTTTAGGAAGAGGTTCTTTGTAAGGCTTATTGGGTTCGCTAAACCAGAAGAATTGACTATCTCTGTATCCATAATCTATAGGGAGATTAGGGAACTTTCCATTACCTTCAACAAGAGCATTGTACCAGTTTTTCTTCATAAGTATTCGATCAATTCGAAGTAAGAAATGACTTTCACCATCAGTTCCGTCATAGTAAAAAGCATCACCATTATCATCCCAGTGACATTCAAAAACTTGAACAGATTCGGAGATAATTTCTGGGACTGGACCATTTACTACTGGTTGAGATGAGGGAATTAAGTTAAATTTGCTTTCTTCTAATTTCTCCTCAGCTGTTTGTCCTGGAAATCCTAAACGAACAGTATTTTTGAGTAATTTTTTGTCATATGGAATGAAATTCAGCATTGCTTTTTTGGTTCTTCGAATATTTACAGCTGTGTTGCTATCACTTCTTGAAATTAACATCATTGCATGTTCATCAGCTATTCCAAAAGGAAAGCAGAGAGAATAAGGACCAATATTGGTTTTACCATTCTCTGAAGTAGTAGTAACTAGTATAACTGGCATAGGATAATAGGAGGATGTTTGGTAAAAATTATCCAAAACCCTTACATTTACAAATTCACTTTTCATGCTGAATCACTACTTACTATTTGATTATATTGAAGCTCAAACCAAGATCTTTTACGTATCATCTTGCGGAACCAATTAGGCATAACCCACCCAATGTACATTGCTAAATAAGCAGCAGCAAAAGCAAATGCTCGAATTACTGCAGCAGTAATCATTAATCCTGGAATAGACGATAAGCTACTGTCAAAAGCTGAAAGCATTCCTCCCAACAGGTAGAGTAGTACACCAATTCCTATCGTTTGCAATCCTCTTTTTCTGACTAACTGATCAGATTTTCTGGCAAGTCTTAATGCTCTCCATCCTACTCTTCCAGTTACATAGATAGATATAGCTATTTGAAATATCAGAATAAATGTTGTAAAGGAGATAGTAAATATATCGGGTGTAACAAGAACTGCTTCTGTAAATGCTAACTGTGATGATCCAAAGATTGTTGCATAATTTGGTTGAATGACTAAGATATCGTAAAATACAACCGATACTGCGATACCAAAGAATACCATTATAACTGAAAATATGTTTATTCTGACTATCTCATTATCTTTCAAGATATGTCTGCAAGCAAATATGTAAAGATATGCAAATGCTGGTAATAGAATTAATGGACCAACCGCTGCTAATGTGTATATTACTCCATTTACTTCTCCTTGGAGTATATACATAGTTCTATATGCTATACTTAAAGCTGCAGTTAAAGAGAAGAAGAAGTAAGATGTTAGTAACATAAAAGTACCAACAGTTCTTTTACGAATGAAGTTAATTATAAGAAATATAACTAGTACAAAACTGAATATCAAGTTAATAATGGATGATATCATAAGGAAAATGGATGAAGTTTCTACTTGTGGAAATACTGCCAATCTAATCACCTATATAAATTCATCCACGAACCATTTGAAAGCATTAAAAATCCCTTCTCCGGTTCGAGCTGATGTTTCGAAGATAGCCCACTTGAACGGTAAGTCATAAAGACCAAATTCACGAATGAATTCAGTTTTTTCAATTACTCCAGGTACATCGCTCTTATTTAGCAACACCAAAACTACAACGCCATTGTCTAGTTGAGCGTTAATTGTAGATTGAAAGACCTGTTTTGCTTCATCAAATCTCATTGCGTTTGAACGATCTGCTACAAAAACTATACCATCGGATTTCTCATTTACAGAATGCCACATCCCGCGAAAATCTGCTTGTCCTGCCATATCAAATACGTTAATTTGTAAATTAGGTAAATGTAAAGTTTCACGATTAATTCCCATAGTTGGTGTTGTTTCGTGAAATTCTCCTGTTTCTAAGAATT
>JAEOTK010000164.1 GCA_016839875.1 Candidatus Heimdallarchaeota archaeon | reverse complement strand
ACAATTAGGTTCATGCAAGATAATTGAAGGATGGTACCATACTTATCTAGGAAATTTTGAACTATCTATAAAATGCTTAACAGAAGGATTTGAATATGTTAAAAAAAAGGGAAGTGAATGGTGGACATTTTTTGTTTATAACTTCCTCAATATGGCACAAACTCAACAAGGAAATGCATTAGACTCATTAGAAAATGCGAAAGAGAGTATGAAAATAGCAAAGAAGCTTAGAAAAAGATGTTTAGAACCACTAGCAGCAAGAGCACATGCAGATTCATACAGGTTACTTGGAGAAGAAGATAAACAACTAGAATACAGATTACTGGATTTTAAATTAGATGAATTCTTTAGCCACAGTACTCATCGAGCACGCGCACTATCAGAGATAATCAATATCTATCTTAATAAGAGCAATATTGAGGAAGCAAAAAAATATTTGGAATTTCTTAAGGAGGTTAATGAGGAAGCGCAAACACCATATGTAAGAGATAGATCAAGAATGTCTGAAGCATTAATCTATATGAGAAGTGCTGATCCCAGGGAAAGAGGTAAAGCTGAGCTTTTGCTTGAACAAATAATCAAAAGTGAAGGAACAGAGTTTTATGTTCAGATTTATAGTTTGTTTAATCTGTGTGCATTATTAGTTACTGAATTCCAATTATCTGGAGATACTTCTATTCTTGAGGAGTTTAATAAATATATCAATCATCTTTTAGATATAGCAAAGTCAAGAGAACTAAATTATCTTATTATCGAAATTTACATCTTACAATCAAAGCTATTTGTTGTAAACTTGGAAATTGAGAAAGCACAAGAATATTTGAATAAAGCTCAAGAAATTTCAGAACAAGCTGAATTAGGAGAACATAAATTGAAAATTGATGAAGAAAGAAAACTTCTGGACCTTAAAATAACATCATGGAAAGAGATGATGAAAGCTGAAGTTCCTGTAATGGAGAAGAGTAGGATAATTGAGAGAACAAAAGAAATGAAGATTGATGATACTATGAATTCCATGAAAACTGAAATTTCTTCAAAGCTCTTTGTTTTAAAAATCTAGATTCTTAATCTTTATGATTCAATATATCTTATCTTGGAAAAAGTTATTATTAATGATATGAATAAATAGATATTTGATAAACAGTGATTAGCTTATGATAAGCAGTCTAGAGGAAATTGTAAAACTGAATAACACTGGAAAATACGAAGAAGCTTTAGAATTAATCAAAACATTCCTTAAGCAAGATAAGGTGGATGATAAGCTCAGATACCAAGCTGAAAAGATTCAAATTAATATATTTGTGAAAACAGAAAATTTTGAAAAATCACTTAAACTATGCAATAGACTTCTTGAGAAGCTTGAAAAAACTGGTTATGTAAAACAACTTGCTGAAATTCTAGTTCTGAAGTCATACATTCTATTGTTAATTGGATATCCTCATGATTATGACGATTATCTTGACAGTATTCCTTTGATTGAAAAAATAATTGAAGAAGAGATAGATAGTAAATCCATGGATTATCAATTACTGAAAAGTGATCTCCTTTTTCTCAAAGGGGAATACTCAAGATTGGATGATGATGAAGATGATGATGAAGCAAGGAAATTCCTCGAACAAAGTTTAAAATTACGAGAAAATCTTGATGTAGACGAAAACTATTTCAGAATTTTGAAAAGCTTAGAATTACTTGGTTTCTGGTCAGGAGAAGTAGATTTGGGTATCAAGTACGGAGAAATAGGATTGAAGTTACTTGAGAAGAACGAAAATCTTCCAATTAAACTTGATATCTTATTTACGCTATCTATGTTACACACGCAAAAAGGCAACTTTGAGTTGGGTTTAAAACTTAGGCATGAGTGTTCTGATTTAGCTAAAGAACTGAATTTTGAGTTTGACTATTATGGAAGTAAGATAACTGAATCTTGGCAACAAGCAATGATTGGAAATCTGGAGACCGCTTTGGAAGTTGGTATTGAAGGATTAGAGTATATGAAAGAAAGAGGAAATAATTGGTGGTGTTTCTTTGGGTACAATTTCTTAAGTTTGATATATTTTTTATT
>JAEOTK010000163.1 GCA_016839875.1 Candidatus Heimdallarchaeota archaeon | reverse complement strand
TAAAATGCTGCAGTATCTAAATGTCTATACCCAGTCCTGATAGCTATTTCTATTGCTTTTTCTGCAACAGTTCCTTGAGGAAGTTGATAAGTTCCAAAACCCAAAATAGGCATTTTAACACCATTGTTTAAATCAATAACAGTTTGAATATTCATCTTCTATTACATCCCCTTATGATTTTATTAGTTGAAAAGAATTTAATAAACATTCTTAGTTATAGAATATTGATCGAAATTTCATTAAGCACTTATTCTAAATATATAGGGGGATTACTCAAAGGATGATCCACAATTTTGACAGAATTTATCTTCTTCCTTTCTTCCAGATCCACAATTTGAGCAGAATTGCTTGGGTGGTACTTGTGTGGTAACAGTCCTAGGTGCTTCTTCTATAGTACTAGGTGCTACTACTACAGGACTAGGTGCTTCTTCTATAGGACTAGGTGCTACTACTACAGGACTAGGTGCTGTTTCTACGGGATATTGTTTTTTAGAAATGATTCGGTTTGAAACTATTATCAAAATTATCGCAACTCCAATAGAAAGGAATAATCCAAATAAGTTTATAGTTAGAGAGAGAGGGTGTCTTGTAAGACTGTAACCAAGTACCCTTGAAGTTATTATTGGTATAATTTCTACAATTCCAAAGAAACTAAATGAGAGTAAAAAAGCAGATTTAATTGTCTTAAATTGAAGGTTATGGAGTTCTAATTCATTTAATACTTTGTTTGCAAAGAAGAAACCCCCAAATTGTGAAATCGCAATTAGAACTACAATTATAATTAGTAAAACTAAATTATATCCAAAAAAATAAAGAAAAACACTAACTGATAACGATACTCCCCAAATAATCATTGAAATCTGTGATATCCGAATATAGAGAGTTTTACCTATTTCTAGAAAAATCATTTTTTCAAAAGAGAGTAAAAATAAGATCGCAGATGTTATTAGAAATATAGGACTTATCCATGTTATGCAAGCCATATAAGGAGTGGCTGATAGAGCTTGACCAGCAATTAAGAAGATTCCAGATAATTTCAAATAAAGAGATGAACTATGCAAAACTGATTGAACTTGAGGTTCCATTTTTTACAACAAAATATCTCTTATCTTTAAAGTATATATCTTTTTTGAACAAAATAAATGGTGGTCATGCTAATGAAATTCTATTTCAAACTATGACCACAACTTTGACAGAATTTGTCTTCTTCCTTTCTTCCAGATCCACAATTTGAGCAGAATTGTTTGGGTGGAACTTTAGTAGATATGACTTCTGATCTAGCTTGTATAGAAACTACTGATGTGGTAAGCATTTCTCTTGATCTTACTATTTTGATTGAGATTATTATGAATACTATCCCAACACCAACAGAAAATAAGAAATGAAAAAACAAAATTAAAATGGAAATTGGACGAGGAATATAAGAACCAGTAACTCGAAAAATCAAATTAGGGATTATCTCGATAAGCCCATAAGAAGCAAAAGAAAGTATAGAAACTGACTTAATCTTAGCAAATTGGCTACTCAGTACATCTAGTTCATTTATTATTTTATTAGTAAAGAAAAAACCAATAAATTGGGTTATAGCAATTGCAAATCCAAAAATTAGATATCTTATGTAATTTACACGATAAAAGAATATAGAATATACCCCTAAAACTACTAACACGGTCCAAATAGAAACAAAAACTTGTGCTGTTATGATATGGCTAGTTTTACTTGTTCCCAGAGTATTAATTTTCACGAAGAAAATCATTAACAACACAGCAGATACTATGAGAAAAGGCGGACTAAAGAAACTAATGAAAACAACTCTTGTTGGAGGCATTAACATCACTCTTACAATCAAAAAAATGCCTGCAAGTCTGAGAAATATATAAGAACTGATTAATTGATTTTGAGCGTTGAGCTCCATGCTAGGTCACAGTAAATTTTATCCTTATTCTATATAATCTTTTTGAGTAGAAAAGAAAATAGAAACAGAATTTCATTGCTATCTTAGGCTATGACCACAATTTTGGCAGAATCTTTCATCTAAGTTTACTTTGGCTCCACAATTTTCACAGAATCTTTTTTCAGGTTGTTGAACTTCTTTTACTGGACCTGATTGGGTACTGATTGGTTTATGATGTATTGGAGGAGCATATGGTACACCTGGTATAGCTGTTAGAGTAATCCTTAATATTTTCTGAGAATTTTGGATTAAGATTATTCCTACTCCAATGAGTATTAGCAAGTTAATTGAACTTATTCCTATTCCTACAATAGTTAAAGTAATACTAGGTAAAGTATAGTATTCTCCTAGAGCTAATGAAGCAAATATGCTTGGCACAATTGCAACAATACCAAAGAACCCATACAATGGAAAAATCCAAGAATCAAACCTTTCTTGTCTTTGAAAATTATCACCCAGAGTTTGGAAAACAATGTTTAACTTGATTAACGCAAAAATCCTAGCAATCACTGAAAGAACCAGCAAACTCACTGAGACAAGTGGGTGAATTAGATAACCGAAAGACCACGCAAAACCTAGAACAACCCATATTAATAGCCATCTTCTTGAAGATTCAATTTCATCTTTTTCTTGAGGTAACAAAATATTCATTGAACCAATTGCAATAATTAGTAGAATCAGAGCAATAATTCCGAGAATTTCTCTAAATAGTCCAAACCATCCAATATAGAACCATAGACTAAGTAGATTAATAATAAATGATATAGATCCAGCAACAATAAAGAATATACCACTGTTTCTTAAATTTCCACTTATTCTGTTTTGATAGCTATATGCAGCAGTTGTCAATTATATCGGAGAAAATATGTTTTAAGTTGATTATAAATGTAATTATTCCAATTTTGATTAATAAATGATTAATTTTTTTTTCTGTACTCAATAAAATCTTTAAATAATGATTGTTTAATTTTCCTTAGCAACTACGGTGCAAACAATATGAATAAAGAAGAAAAGTTGGATTTTTTCCAAAAACAGATAGAAATTGAGAAAAAAATTGTAAAAACAGCTTATCAATCAGTCAAAGGTATTGATAACGTTCTAGTTAGGGAGATGTTACTATCTGTTATTAACGATTCAGAAAAACATGAAAATATGCTTAATGCTTTAATTGCAAGACTTACAGGTCCATCACCTGGTATAGATGAAACCATATCTGATGAAGTGGGAGAAAGCCTGAAACTGCATTTGGAGCTTGAAGCTGAAGCAATTCAGAAATACAAAGAATTGCTAGAGAAAACATTGGATAGTAGAGAGAAAATTATAATAAAAACTATCTATGAGGATGAAATTAGACATCATGAGCTTCTAAGATGGATCCATAAAACGCTTGTTGAAAAGGAGACTCTTATTGAAGAAGATATCTGGGAATATATCTGGGGAGATTCGTTCTCTAAAGGTACTCCTGGAGGATAGTTCTTTATACATTTCTGGAAAAGTTTAGATACTTCTTCTTCTTTCTCTTTTATTAAAGGTGTATCTACTTGAAAATGCATCTAGATTCTGAAAATGAGTGGGGATACTATGTTGATCCTCTTACTTTCGATATTAGTAATATAGAAGAAAGCATTCCACATGGTTCTTTTGTTGTTATTAAGGAGAGAGAATATATTGAAGATATAGACAGAACAGTCATTCAAACAACATATGGTATTGTGGAAAAAAACAAATTTCAACCTATGAATAAAAGAGAATTAAGTTCAGTTATGTCTAAAGCATGTGCAGAGTATATTTTGGATAAGAACATCTTTCCTCCGAAAATTAAAATAGAAAAGGAATTAGTTGAAGGAAAACCAGCTCGTCTTGCTTTTCTTATGAGTAGTCATGATACTTTTCATCTTAAGATTACAGAAAAAATACTAGCTGATCAGGATCCTTTCACTCTAATTAATGATATTCTTGAAGGAGAAACATCCAAACTGACACTTTATGATAAAGAGGAGTTCTGGAAAGTTGAATATGCAAAAAGCAGTAGATCTACTTGTAGATCATGTGGAATCAAGATTGAAAAAAACAGTGTAAGAATTGGGGAACCATCTTATTATGAGGAACACTTGAGTTATAAATGGCATCATGAACAATGTATTTTCTGGAACACTCTCAATCTAGAAGATCTTCTTGGAATAGATGATTTAGAACCAGTTGATAAGGATAGAATATTAGACTATTTCCAATAAATTTGATTCAAGTTGGTGAATACTTTTATATAATATTCATGGTAGTTTTTATGGATGGAAGTAGAGAAGAAGAAAATTACGCATGACGTGATTTCAAATTTATTTTATTATCTTTTCCTTGTTTTAATTGTAGCAATAACAATCCTTTCTTTTATTCTTGACATAGAACTAATCAACAGTATTTTCATTATTACTTTAATCATAACCTCATTAGTTATTATCTTCTATATTGCTTTTCAAATGCTAAGGTATAATTATACAATTGAGAAGAGAGTCCAACTCGGAATCCTTCTCATTGTTGTTGGTTTTGTTCTTGTTCTTGCTTCATTAAGTAAAGAGATAGACTTTGGGAACCAATTTCTTTCCGATTTATTAGGAGAAACATTGTTCATATATTGGGGTATTGGATCAATTGCTATTGGAATATTCACGGAGCTAACACTAATTGACCAATGGCTTTGGAATCTCTTTATTACTCCTCTCAAATACATCTGGAAAGCTCTTGTTGTCGTTGCCAAATTCATAAGAAAACACTGGAAATCTATCCTCCTCTATACTCTTGATATATTGTCTATCGCACTAATAATTGCATTTTCTATAAGATGGGACTGGCTTGAATACTTTTCTTGGATACCAATAGGTGTTGCAATAATCTATCTTATTGTTCATCATGCAAAGCGAATTTGGAGAGTGATCAAGTTCATTGCAGTAGATATAGTTTATAGTCTACTGGTGTTCATTGGAAAAACAATCAAAAGGTTCTTTGTTAGTATTTTCGAATTCCTCAAGAAACATTGGTTAATTTTTACAAAGGAAACATCAAGATTAATCGGTGTTGGTTTGGGGATTTTTCTAATTGTGTGGGGAGCTGGATATCTTACTTTTGAAGCTGTAGCCAGCCGATTTAATGAATCAAATTTCATATGGATTGGTATAGCTGTAATTATAATAAGTCAAATTTTTTCAAGAAAAGTGATTGTAGTCGGTTTGTACAATGCTCTTGTATCATTAATTAAATCAATTGTAGAATTTGTTAAGAAATATAAAAAACAGATCCTTCTCGAATTTATCAGATTAATATTTTTAATTTTAGTGATAATAGGAATGACAACTTTCAGAATCCCCATGAATCCGCTCTATTACTGGTTACAATTTTCAGCAGGATTACTAGTTGCAATTTCTGCTCAAATACTATCTAGGAAACGCGTATGGATTTGGATTTTGAGACACAAAACACTGTTTATCCGATTCTTGGGAGCTTGTTTAGTAACAATAAGTCTGGTTAGAACATACTACTTTGATGTTGGTTGGGACGGAGTAGATATTTCCTTTCTTTCTATTGGTTTATTTGGGATTGTTTTTGCTTGGGTAATAGTCAATCCATTAAAGGTTCTAAAATTCTTCAAACGAGCCTTCATAGAGATAGGTCTTTTCTTCTATAGATTGTTTAAATTTATATGGGATAGCATCAAAAGAATGTTTATCAGAATCTGGGAATTTGTCAAAATTCACTATAAGAGAATCCTTTTCGAGATTTTGAGATTAGCTATTGTTGTAGTCAGTATAATCCTTATGGTTTGGACCTATCTACCAATTTTTGCAGGAGTTATTATTATTCTCTTTGCCGAAATTATAATTAGGAAATTTGTTCTGAGGTTTTTGAGACGTGTTTTTACCAAATTAGCGATAATTTTCAGAAATTTAATGATTGCAATCAAGGAATTTTTCATTAAATATCATGTCAAAGTACTTATAGAAATTGGACGATTGATTGTTTGTGCATTAGGAGTATTCTTTATTGTATGGGCATGGGGTGATCTCACCTTCCCAGCTGTTGCAGTTAACTTTAATGAAGCTAATTTCGCTTGGATAGGTTTTGCAGTTATATTATTAATTCAGCTAGTTCTACGTAGATTCTTCCTACAACCAATATTTGAATTTATCAAACAATTCATCGAAGCATCTTGGGAAATATTCAAAGCAATATTCTACAAACCAATCAAATTCATTGTATTGAAAACAATTGCTTTACTGAAATTCCTTGCAAAACATTGGGTTAAAGTGATCCTCTATACTTTGGATATTGCGGCTATAGTCGCTATCATCTTCTTCTCAATAAGATGGGATATACTCGAATTATTAACAATAATAATTTTGGTAGGTTGTGGAGTATATCTAATAGTTCATCACTATCTAAGCATCTGGAAAGCTATCAAGTTCATTGCAGTTGATATCTTTTACAGATCATTCAAAGGGATATACAATTTCTTCAAACTTATCCTAACTAAGTTCTGGAATGCAATAAAAGCTATTTTAGAATTTATGGCAACTCACTGGTTGAGAATCCTTAAGGAATTTCTTAGACTGTTAGGAGTAGCTGCAGGGATCTATCTTGTCTATCATGGGTATAATAATGCACCAATAGAAACTGAAAGAATCTTCACTATCATTGGATTCATAGTAATTCCTGTAAGTCTGATATTTACAAGAGTAGCTGTGTGGAAATCTATATACAAAGGACTCAAGAAATTTGTATTAGGAATTATCAAATGGTTTGAGAATGTATTCGAGACTGTCTGGTTAACAATAAAGACTGTTACTCATTATGTAGCAACAAACTTTCTCCGACTAGTACTGCTCCTGTTCATGATTTTCACATTCATTTGTGGAATAGCTCTTATGGCAGGTTTCAAGTTTTGGGGATTATTTGAAACTCTAACTGTTCCATATAGACTTTCAATTGGTGGGATATTATTAGTTGTAGCTATTGGTTCTCTCTTCCTCTTCAGAAGACAACTGCAAAAACTACGAACAGGAGAATCTCGAATCCTATTCAGAGATATTAAGGAGGCTTGGAAGAAATGATTGAAGAAGAAATAGTAGCAGAGAAAGTCTCCCCAGAAAGTAAAAGGAACCCAGGTATCATTGCTCTATGGATAGGTATATCTATAGCACTAGTGGGTATAATTCTATTTATCGTTCTCCATATTCTGGAAGTAGAATCCAATGTTGGTTTAGGTATTCTAGTTGCCGGTGGTTTAATCGTCTTCTTTGGGTTCATATTGATTAGACTGAGGAAAAAAGGAATTGACTACTTCGTTACTGGTGCAATTACTGCATACATAGGATTCTTCCTTTTAGCTTTACCAGCTCTCATCGCAGCTCTTCAGGTTGAGTTAGAAAGAGATTATGGTCTTTACATCGCAATGGCTGCTGGTTTAGTTTTGATACTCTTTGGATACTTCATGGAAGTTTATGACCTAAATATCAAATTCATGGAATTGATGAGAAAATTAAAGGAATCTCTCAAGAAATTTCTAAAAAGAATAAAATGGAAAATCATATTCTCACCATGGAATCTATTCTCATTAGTAGGCATAGTTCTAATGATACTAACTCGGGTTGAAGTAATTCCAGAAGATGTAATGGAAAAATGGATTTTCTACTTAATTGGTGGAGTTCTCATACTTCTGAATATAATCCTCCATTTCAGAAAAGAGTTCAAAGAACTGATGAAAAACATAGGAGAGATATTGTTAACTTTCTTCAGATTCTGGTGGAGAGGAATCAAGAAGTTTCCAAGTATTGTGGCAAGATTCTTCAAATGGTTATACAAAGAAACTATAGAATTTCTCAAAACCCTTGGGAAGGCTATAAAATTCATCTTCATAAGAAATTATATCATTCTTTTCGTCTTTGGTTTTGCTTTGTACTTCATCCCCTTAAATCTTAACAGAGAAGTTAGAATTGCTTTAGCATCATTAGTGTGTTTAGTGTCAGTCATTAAACCACTACTAGACTGGAGGGAAGAACTAGGAGAAAAAGTAAACACAGCAAGGCTTTATGTGTATAAGGGATCATATAGAGCAAGAAGAGTTTTCTCGAGAAAAGTAGTTAGATGTCCATATTGTTCATATCCTACAACAGGATCAACTAGCTCAGAATGTTGGAAATGTAAACAAGAAATTCCTCGATGTCTAATCTGTAATGCGGTTGTTGAAAGAGACAGTGATGCTACTGTTTGTCAACACTGTGATAATGTCTTCCACTTCAAGCATCTAAGAACATGGTTGAAGCTACAAGCAACATGTCCAGTATGTCGCCAAAAAATCGAAAAAGCAGAAAAAGAAAAATTTCAACCTAACGAGATTGAAGTCTCGTAGGTTTAACTATTTTTTAACTTTAATCTCATCAGCACGCAATTCTTTGCGTAAAACTTTCCCAACAGGTGATCTTGGCAAATCTTCTCTGTACTCTATTATTTTTGGTACTTTGTAAGGAGCCATTTTTTCTTTACAGTATTTCTTGATTTCATCATGTGAAAGTTCTTTACTGCCAGGTTCAGCTATTAAGAATGCTTTCACTTCTTCTCCTGTCTCAGTTTTAGATTGAACTACAGCAGCCATATTAATGTCTGGATGAGCATAGAGAATATCTTCGACTTCATTAGGCCAGACTTTGTAACCAGAAACAATGATCATATCTTTGAGTCTGTCAACAATAGTGAAATAACCTTTATCATCCTGAGTAGCTATATCTCCAGTTCTTAACCAACCTTTGACTAATGATTCATCAGAAGCTTCTTTATTGTTCCAATATCCTTTCATGACACTAGGACTTCGAATCCACAACTCACCTTCTTGTCCGTATTCTTTTACTTCCTCCAAAGTTTCCAGGTCTACAACCATAGCAAGTGTATTAGGGATAGGAATTCCTATAGTTCCAACATTCTTTAATTCAGCATTTGCTGGATTAACATGTGTGACGGGAGAAGACTCTGATAAACCATAACCTTCAACAAGTATACAACCTGAAGCTGCTTCAAACTTTTCTGAAGTTGATAAGGGTAAAGCTTCACCACCTGAAATTGCAAGGTAGAGAGAAGATAGGTCATATTTTCCAAGATCTGGATGTTCAGCTATTTTTTGATATAATACTGGTACTGCAAACATGAAATGGATACCATATTTTGATACACTCTCCATTACATCTAAGAGTTTTCTTGGATCAGGAATTAAATAGAGTAAACCACCTGTAGCAACAGTCCAGAGAAATGAGGTTGAAAAACCAAATATATGAGACATAGGTAGACAACCTGATATCTTGTACTGACCTTTAGGTCTTTCAGGCAACCAAAGGTCCCAGTATGGAAGAGTGGTAGCTTGCGCCATAAGATTATAGTTGGTAAGCATGGCGCCTTTCATCACGCCGGTTGTACCCCCTGTATATTGTAGAACTGCAATATCTTCTTTTGAATTTGTATCTACAATAATTCTTTCATTTTTTCCGTTTTTCAGCAAATCAGAGTATATTAATTCATCTTTTATTTTCGGATTCTTTCTTCCTATCACTTTTCGATAAAGAAAACCCTTAACTGCTGATAGTTCATCTGCAACTGAAGAAACTACAACATGTTCCAATTCAGTATCGTCAATCACTTCTCTTATACTATCAAGGAAAAGATCAAGTGTAACTAGTACTTTAGCTCCGCTGTCTTGTAATTGATATCTAATTTCTTTAGGGGTGTAAAGCGAACTGATTGCGGTAAATATTGCACCAAGAGAGTTTGTTGCAAAAAACGATACAACATATTGTGGGCAATTAGGCATTAAACAGGCTATTCTATCTCCCTTTTTCACTCCTAAATCTTTTAGTGAATTTGCGAATCTATTGACTTCTTCATCCATTTGAGGATAAGATTTGAATTTTCCTAAGAATTCAATCATATCTCTATTTGGAAATTTCTCAACTGTTTGTCTGAATAGTTCAATAACACTTATTTCTGGAATATCCAAGGGATCAGAAATTCCTTCACAATAAGACCATATTTTTTCAGGCATATATAATCACAACTTTAATTTAATAAGCAAAGATTTAACTTACTTATATAATTTTTCTGTTAAACTATGATGAAAATCAATAGTTTTTAAGGTTTTTAAACCTTTAAGAAAGCTTTTTCAATTTTAAGGATATATTTCTTTTATGCGAATTGTTGTTAACTCTGATAAGGAAAAAAAACTCTTGCTTCAACTTTCTGATTTCATGCTGAAACAGAACATAGATTTCTATCTAGAATTTGAGGATCCTTTATCATTTCAATTAGAAGAGATAATGTCCGAGCTCTGTGCTTGTGATATTGAAGTTGATAAAAAAGAGCCTGCAATAGGAATTGAGGGCCTTTAATACAGTTCTGTAGATAACAAATAGAGTTATATTTCAGATTGAAAATAATCAGATAGATGTGGATTAATCAACCAACATGTACAAGTTGTAATAGAGAGTTTAGTAAACCTTTGTTGCGTTGTCCAGATTGTAAAGGTCTTATAACAATTCCACCAATTAAAGGACCAAAACCTTCAGAGATTAATCTTACATCAATGTGGTCACTTCATCATTTTCTTCCGAATTTTAAGAAACCCATATCTTTAGTTGAAGGGAACACACCTTTACTGCAAATTGGGAAAGATCCTGAATTATCTAACCTAAATATCAAACTTGAGTTTAGAAATCCTACAGGTACCTTTAGAGATAGAGCGTGTTCTTTGATCCTATCAGATGCTCATCAAAATAATGCTTCTACAATTGTTGGGGCAAGTACGGGCTCTTTTAGCATAAGTCTTTCAGCCTATGCAGCAAAAGCAGATATAAATTCTATTAATGTTATTCCTCAGAATTTAGAGCTTTCAAAGATAGAACAGATGAAACTTTACGGAAGCAAAGTTATTGAGCAGGGAGAAACTGTCAGCGATGCTATCTCAGCATCTGAGGAAATAGCAAAAAAGGAGAAAGCTTATTTTGCTTCTCCTGAGAAAAACTTGCTTACTATCGAAGGTCAAAAAACCATAGGTCTGGAGTTAATTCTTCAGAAAGATCATGTTGATACAATTATTGTTCCTAGAGGTTCTGGTTCTCTTGTCTATTCCATTTTCAGAGGATTAGAAGATGCAATAGAATCAAACTGGATAGATGAAATGCCAAAGATTTTTGCTGTTTCATTAGAAAAAACTAAAACAGCTTATTTAGCAGAATCTCTTGAAATAAAACAACCTTTTCTCTTAAGTGAAGTGAATGATCTTCTAGCAAAAACAAAAGGAAAAGAAATACAAGTTAAAGCTGGAACAATGATTGAAGAAGCTCTGAATATTGCAAGAAATGAAGGCATATTTATAGAACCTTCTTCTGCTTCTGTTTTAGCTGCTTCAAAGCTCCTTATCAACGAAAAAGAAATTTCTCCATTAAGCTCTGTTGCAGTACTAACTGGGTCTGGTTTCAATGCATTAAACATCTTTGCTTCACAGCTTAGAGGGAAGAAGAAAATTGTCTGGGGACTATCAGAGAGTTCTACTACTAAGTTTGAGATTCTTAACCTTATCGCTGAAAAACGGGCAAATTATGGTTACTCTATTTGGAAGTCTTTGGGAGAAAATCAATCACTACAATCCATCTATCAACATCTTAACGAATTGAAAGAGAGAGGATTGATTAGTCTCTCAGAAACAGATAAGAAAAGAAAACAGCTTATTGCAGAAATTACAAGAAAAGGTCTTGAAACCATAGAAAAAATGAGAGATTTGATAGATTACATTTGATGAAAAAATAGTTTTAGAAAAAAAAAAGAAGAATTCTAAATCAAAGTTTCAAGTCTTAAATTTACAGCATAATTTAATCACAGACGCTTCTAGTGCAATTTCTTAATCCTAATCTATCTTGATCACGGTCACGATCTCTATCGCGTATTGGGTCACATTCAGGATCACAATCTGGATTACAATCTGTATCACATTCAGGATCGCAATCTGTTTGTCCATCACGATTACGATCTCTGTCGCGATCTCTATCGCG
>JAEOTK010000162.1 GCA_016839875.1 Candidatus Heimdallarchaeota archaeon | reverse complement strand
TTTAGCTAAGAATCACGGGGAAAATTATCAAGCAGTAATAAACGAAATAATGGAGAAAGAAAATGTCTGAAAACAAGAACTACCTAAGATCCATACTCAAAGGAGACCCAATAAGTAAGAAGTATTGGAGGAAATTAACGTTCTATTCGATAATAGTAGTCTTTCTCTCGCTACTAATAACTTCAGTCTCAGTTGTTAACTATTCACCAGAGCCAGAAGTATTCGGTGAAAATGAAGAATTCTTGGTATTGAGAGATGCAGCAGGTTTGGCACAGATAGAGATTCCATTGTGGTCTTTTATTGTTTTTATAATAGCAGGATTTGGAGTATCACTTGCATTCATAGGTGATTATCTAGGGAAAACTTTGTTATTCAAAAGAAAAGAATGGTTGGTAAGTTGGGAAAGAATTGGTGAGATACAATATAGAAGATTCGGGAGAAAAGCAAGAATATCTACATCTAAAGGTGACATAGTTATATCAAGAGCTGATGAAACCTATATAATAGAATTGCCAATTCTAGAGGATGTAGATATAACAAAATATGGATTCTTGAAGATGAATGGAGACTATATCACTCTAACTAATGAAGAAGAATTATTCAGCGCTCTACATTTGTTTGTTGCAATTACAAGCTAAACAATAAAAAATAAGGGGAAGTTTGAGCTAGTCGTTAATCATACTGGTTAAGACCCTGTGATCAACTTCATGAGCAGCTAGCTCACAAAAGAAGAGAGTTTTGAGTATATAAACTGCAGAAATATAGCAAAAATACTTCGAAAACTTAGTAGTAATGAGAGGGAAAACGCTTTTATCTTAAAATCTTATTGTTTACAATTTAGATATTCATCTTTTTCTAAAAAAGAAAAAGAGTTGATTGTATGAAAAAGAAAAAACTGCTATTAACTATGTGTTTAAGTGTGTTCTTGATTTGTTTTCTACTAAATAGTATTTTTCTAAATATTGTCAAAATAGAAGCCTTAGAAGATAGTGTATGTGCATCCCACACTTCAGATTACTTAGATCGTTCTACTTGGAAATGGACTACAACCAAAGTTATTTCGAAGGACAATTCAGACACTTCAACAATACCTTCAATTGCTACTGATTCAACAAAATCTGTCCATATAGCTTGGGAAAGCGTTGAAGTGGGGGGGACCCTAGCTGATCATAAAATATCTTACAAGAGATGGGACAGTTCTTCACATCATTGGACGACAACAGAAACAATTTCAACAGAAAGTACATCTGGATCTTACTGTCCTTCAATTGCTACTGATTCTTTTGATGATGTACATATTGTTTGGGAAGATCTCACTAACTATGCTAGTTGCGGAGATGATAGAGATATATTCTACAAGCGCTTTGATTCTTCATTGAATACATGGACAGTAACAGAGGTTATTTCGACAGAAAGTATTTTAGATTCCTACAGACCTTCACTTGATGTAGACGTTTATGGGAACGTGCATATTACTTGGTATGATTATTCTGATTACTTGAGTTCTGGTAACGATATTGATATCTTCTACAAATTCTGGAATTCTTCCTCCCTCTCATGGACTACAACAGAAGTGGTTTCCACTGAAAGTACAGAAAATTCAAATTATCCTTTTATTGCAGTTGATTTACAACGAAACGTACATATCTCTTGGACTGATACAACGAATTATACTGAGTGTGGATTAGATTATGATATCTTCTACAAATACTGGGATAATTCACTCTCATCTTGGACTGTGACTCAAGTTATTTCAAATGGTAGTACGTCAAATTCACTATTCTCTCCAATTGCTGTTGATAGTAACATGAATGTTTACATAACATGGTTTGATTATACTGATATTATTGGTGCAGGGAGTGATTCAGATATTTTCTACAAAAGTTTTGATTCTTCAACATCACTCTGGTCTACTGTTGAGATTATATCCTCAATGAGTTCCGATTTATCTACTGCACCTTCCATTTTTGTAGATAACACTCAGAATGTACATATTACCTGGGAAGATGCTACTGATTATGAAGATTCAGGTTCAGATAGAGATATCCTCTATAAACGATGGGATTCTACTCTTTCATCTTGGACTTATACAGAAGTTGTTTCAACTGAGAGTACTGAAGCTTCGAGAGGTCCTATTATTTCACTAGATGCTAATGGAATAATCCACATTACTTGGTATGATGAAACTGACTATGATAGTTCTGGTACAGAATGGGATGTTTTCTTTAAATCTCTTACCGGATTGCCAGATGCTCCAATTTTAGCTTTTATTATTCCAAATCCAACATATTCTGATTCAGTTTATCTTGACTGGAGTAGTGATCTAAGCGCAACTACATACTACGTTTATAGATCAGACTCATATATCTGGTCAGAGATCAATCTTACTCCTATTGCATCAGTTTCTGTGAATGAATATATAGATTCTATACCTTCTGATGAGACTTATTATTATGCCATTGTTGCAGAAAATGTTGTAGGAAATAGCTCCTGTTCTAATTGCCAGTATGTAGTTACAAAAACTCCTGAATTAGAAGCTCCAGAATTATCTTTTATTCTGCCTAATCCTTCAGAAATGGATAGTATCTCTTTAATCTGGGATAGTATTGATGGAGCAACAGAATATTATGTATATAGATCTGATACTTACATTTGGTCTGTAGAAGGATTAACACCAATAGCGACAGAACTCTCAACAACCTTTATTGATACTCTTCCTGATGAAGGTTTCTACTTCTATGTTGTTGTAGCTACAGATGGTGTAGAAAACAGTACGCATTCGAATTGTGAGTATATACAATACAAACTTCCAGTATTAAGCGAGTTTGTTATAGTCTCAGGTTTGATACTAGGAACTTTTGTCTGCTTGTTTGTGATAGTGAGAACACGAAAGAAGAAATGAATATGAACTAGTTTTACTAGTTCTCTTTTTTTAAATTTATATTGCGTAATCATTGTCACTTTAATTGGAGAAATAATCAGCTTGATATTATTAAGAAAGGAATAGAATTACAGGAGCTTATATAACAAGAACTAATTAATATAAAGATGACACAAGCTTTGCGTGTAGAAACTATAGAAGTGGGATATCTACTCGCTTTAAGCAAGCTTTGCCATCAAGTAAAAAATCTCTATAATCGAGCGAATTTTCTTGTCAAATCATCACATAAGAAGAAAAACAAAATTCTGTTTTATAATGATCTAGACACTCTCCTCAAAACTGAAATGTGCTACAAAACTCTCCCAGCTCATACAGCGCAACACACCCTCAAACTTCTTTGTCGAAATTGGAAAGCATACTTCCAAGCAATGAAGGAGTGGAAAAGTGATCCAAAACGATTCTTTGCCATGCCTCGTCCTCCTAATTACAAACCTAAAGATGGGGAAGTAGTAGCTATCTTCACCAACCAACAAGTACGAATCAGGAATAGCTGGTTAGTATTACCTAAAAAAGTAGGATTCTATTTCAAGACAAGATTTACTTCAATTACTAAACTGAGAGAAGTGAGAATCATCCCCCGCAGAGTGGGGTATTCAATCGAATTAGTCTATCTCAAAAATTTACCTAAACAGAAAAAACGAACAAAAAGAAAAGGCGCTATTGATTTAGGGATAAGTAATCTTGTGACCTTTGTGGATAACCTTGGAGGACAACCAATTGTTATCAAGGATCATGGGAAAGGAATAAAATCAATCACACAATATTATCTGAAACAACAAGCAAAATTACAAGAACAATATGTCAAGCAACAGCGACAAAAGCTGAAAAAGAATAACAAACTCCACTATGGAACAGCCTATTATTTATTACGGGAGAAATGGAGAAAAAAACTCAAAGATGCTATTCATAAACTCACTCATTACTTGCTTGAAGTATGGGTGGAAAGAGAAATCCACGAAATCGTTATCGGTTACAATAAGAAGTGGAAACAAGGAGTGCATTTCAGGAAGAAAGTCAATCAAATATTCGTAACCATTCCCTACTTAAAAATTATCAATGTTTTGAAGTATAAAGCAGCTGAAAGGGGGATAAAGGTTGAGCTCATCCCTGAGGAATATACATCTAAGAGTAGTTTTCTTGATAATGAGTTTCCTCAATTCCGAAAGAAATATGCTGGAAAGAGAATTTCTAGAGGATTGTTCAAAACATCTAAAGGACATATCATTAATGCTGATGTCAATGCTGCTTATAATATCTTAATCAAAAGCGATCCGAAAGCCTTGCTTGAGCGCATGGTGAACGGGGTAGGAGGATATGTGATGTATCCGCTTAGAGTGAGTATAGAACAGCTTCATTGCTCTATCTGATGATCTCTCAGAAAGACATAAAACTGCTTTGTCTTTTGAGACAAGGAGACAACTGCACATCATATTGCGTAAGTATTATGATTGTTTTTTAATGATTGGAAAATATATGAATATGGCAAGGGTTATTCGAAGTGATTAGATGAAGTCGCAATTGGTTCCATCAATAAAGAAATTTTCAGAAGCAAATAGAGACATAGTAGTAGAGAATATCAGCGATACTGTTGAAGTAAAAGGTAATTACGTCAGCATTGGAAATGGAAATAGAAAACATATCATTTCTTTTGAGAAAAAAGTCAATCTGAAGAAGCTCCCTACTTATGTAGATGTTATAAAACTAAGGAAGAACAACAAAGAATGGTATCTGAGTTTCAGAATAAAATTAAGTAACTAAACAATTACTATACTTCTGGAAATCAATTAACAACTTTATGATTCTATTAGCTTCTAAATGCAAAGGATTTCCTTTTTCT
>JAEOTK010000161.1 GCA_016839875.1 Candidatus Heimdallarchaeota archaeon | reverse complement strand
TATGCCTTTTTTCTGCAAATTTCTCTAGAAATTCTGGAGGAGTCTCATATTCAATTTCATATGCTTTCGATATTGCACCTGGATTGATTTGATCTATTCTATGAACTAAAGCCCAAGCAGCTTTCACATAATCAGGAAGTTTCTCTGGACGAATAACTCCGAGAAGGATTTGATCAGCTAAGGATAGTTTTACTGGAATAACACCTGGTGTATCAAAAATTCTTAATCTTGTTGTAATTCGTAGAACCTGCAATGCTCTTGTGAATCCAGGAATCGGTGCAACTGGTGCGCTAGATCTTCCTTTCAGGATGTTTATTAACGAACTCTTTCCTGTGTTAGGGAGACCGATGAAACAAGCTGTAATGTAGAAAAAATCTTTTCCTGCAGCTTTAATTATTGTGTTTCTTAGGATGGAAGTACTCAACCTTTCTCTTGCTGAAGTGGGAATGACTTGTATTCCCTCCTTTTGAAGTATTGATTTCCATTTCTGAACTACTTTATTTGGAACAAGATCAACTTTGTTCATTGCAATAAAAAGTTTCTTGGATCTATTCTTCAAAACCCTATTTTCATACTTTTTTGTTCTTGAAAGACTTGGAAAACGTGCGTCTATAACTTCGACAATGACATCACTGCCGTTTATCATCTTCCGTACCATCATATCGAAGTCGTCTTTTTTTGGCATCTTGTTCACCATAATGAAAAATTTCAGATTATTAATATTCCTTAGGTGGACCTACATCAGGATGACCAGGTTCGAAAGGTTTTTTGGAAGGTTTTGTTGGATCAGGAAGTATTGGGGGTGGGAAGCCATGCTTTTTGATGTGGGATTCCAACAATCTACGCAACTGCTCCACCTCTTGTTCAAGCTTTTTCACTCTTTCCTCTAGGGGTAATAAGTCTTTATCCATAAGAAAACAGTATACGTGAAAAATATAAACGATATGTTTCAAGTTTATTTAATGAGGTTTCATGATGTTCATTGCCATCTGCCTAAAAATTACTTTTATAGAGAGATTGAAAATTATATAGAAGAATGGGTAAATGATGGTTTAGAAGTCGTCATAAGTGTTGCTACTAAATATAAGGAAAGTCTAAGAAGTATTGAACTTCATTCCAGATTTGAACAAATTGTTCCAGGAATAGGTATTCATCCTTGGGGTGCGAAGAAGAACTTAACAGAGGAAACTAAGGAAAATTTTGTATCCCTTATTCTGGATAACCAAAATGCGGTCTTGGGAGAAATTGGTTTAGACCATCATTTTGTTGATAACAAAAATTATCATCCAATTCAAGAGGAATATTTTAAATTCTTTCTAGAATTATCAGAAAAGCACGGAATGCCAGTTAACATCCATGGTAAAGGAGCAGAAGAGCTTGTTGCTGAAATACTTACATCATATAATATTCCACCAAACAACATTTTGATGCATTGGTATTCAGGACCTAAAAAAATACTTGTACAATTTATTGAAAAAGGTTATTTTTTTAGCATAAATCCTTCGGTTCTAACTGGTTCATCTCACATTGAAGTTTTAAAATCAACCCCAAAAAATCAGATTTTAACAGAATCTGATGGTAATGTTAAATATACAATTGATAATAAGAGGGTTATTGGATCACCTACACTTGTCCCCAGAGTATTGGAGAAAATTAGTGATATGAAGGATTTGGAAATTGAAAAAATTTCAGAAATCCTCCATTCTAATCTGAGAAGGTATTTAAACATTTAATAGATGTGAAATCTAATGTCAGTAAAGAAATTGAAAGAGCATACCGCAAAAAAAGAGAAATCCAAGAAAGAAATACTCCAACTCTCAGCCAAACCTCAACAGAAAGTTGCTTACCATTTTAATTGTCCCGATGGATTAATTTCTGCAACTTTAATCCATTTCTTATTTAATGATAAGGAACTTGTTTTTATTCCTCTTGATTACGCTCTTTTCAAGGAGAGAGAAATAATAGATAAAATCGCTGATGCAAATTGGTTCGCGATTGTAGACTTAGAGCCCTTTCATACAAATACAACTGAATATTTCTTTGATCATCATATCTCAAATGTTGGAAAAGTCATTAAAGCTAACAACATATATTTTGTTGCTGGTGCTCCGAGTACTGCTTATCTCATAGAAATTATTTTTTCTGATTCGCTTCCTGAACACCTTAAGGAATTAGTAGAAATTAGCAAAATTACAGACACTGCAAGTTATGAGATACCACCCCCACTTGAACTTCAAGACGATTTCGTAGAGTTATCATGGGATGAAAAAATATGGTTTGTTGAAGATCTATGCAAATCCACTTTCACAATACAAGGACATGATGAGATTATTAAGATTCTTTCCTCAGAAGGATTAAAAGGTCTCTGGAAACCAGAATTGGTTAACAGAGTTAAGAATTTACGTCAATCAAGAAAATCTTCTATGATAATTGCAGAAGAAATCAAGATAACTGACTTTGTAATCTTAATTGATAATCCTTTACACTATAATCTAGCATTTGTAGCGAGAGAAGTACAGAAGAGAGGAGCACTAGGCGCTGCATATATTACAGTTTATCCTACTGAAGTTAAAATAAGTCTAAGACTAAACAAGAAACTTTCAGAAGAACAAAAAGAAAAATACAGAGTTGATTTGCTAGCCCTTACTATGAATGGTGGCGGTCATAAACCAGCCGCTGGAGCAGAAACCAACGATTTAGAGACAGCTATTGAAAAGATAGAATCTTGGGGAAGAAAAAAGGAATTGGCAATGTCCTTTGAAGATTTGAGAAAAAGATAAGATGAGAGTTGATTATCCTTTAACATTACCTATGGGTTTAACTCTAACAATCGGATGACCTATTCCTGACACTTTGAGAGCATTGACAACTTCGTCTATATCTTTGTATGCAAAACCTGCCTCTTCGGCTAGACCAGGCATTGATGCACCTTTCACGTATATTCCTTTCTCTCTCATTTTCTTCTGAAGTAAATCTCCTCTAATTTGTCGTTTTGCTCTACTTCTACTCATTGTTCTACCTGCACCATGAGCTGCAGAACCGAAACTTACGTCCATTGCTTTCTGTGTTCCAGTTAAGAGATATGACCCAGTTTCCATAGAACCACCAAGAATGATAGGCTGTCCAAGTTCTTTATATTCTGCTGGAATCTCTGGGTGATGAGGAGGAAATCCTCTTGTTGCACCCTTTCTATGAACCATCAATTTCTTCTTCTGACCATCTATGTTGTGTTCTTCAATTTTAGCTATATTATGAGCTACATCATAGATTAAATTGAGACCTAACTCATCTTCACTCTTATGAAAAACTTCAGTGAAGACTTTTCTAACATTATGTGTAATGATTTGACGATTTGCAAATGCCATGTTTGAAGCACAACTCATTGCTGCAAAGTAATCCTTTCCTTCCTTTGAGTTAATTGGTACGCTTGCTAGTTCTTGATCAATTATTGGAAGGTTATATTTTCTCATTGCAGTCAAACAAGTTCTGAGATAATCAGTTGCTACTTGATGACCCATACCTCTTGAACCACAATGTATCATCGCTGTGACTTGATATGGTTTTGTGAGTCCGAATTTCGCTCCCATTTCAGGATCAAATAAATCCCCAGGTTTTATTACTTGGATTTCTAAATAATGATTTCCGGAACCAAGTGTCCCAAGTTGTCTTAATCCGCGACTTTTTGCTTTATCACTGACAGCAGATGGATCAGCATGAGGCATTTTACCTTGACTTTCTATTCTCCTTACATCCTCATCTCTAGCATATCCATTTTCTAGACACCATTGAGCACCATTTTCAAGAACCTCTTCAAAAACTGATCGAGATATGCTTGCTAAGAAGTTATCATGTGTAAGTTTTACACCTACACCAGCAGGAACCCTTCGAAACAGTTTCTCTACAAGTTCCTTTATTTTTGGTTGAACATCTCTCTCTTCCAATGTAGTAGTTAGCATCCTAACCCCACAATTGATATCAAAACCTACTCCTCCAGGACTTATTACTCCTTCCTCCATATCCATCGCTGCTACTCCTCCAATTGGAAAACCATAACCACGATGGGCATCTGGAAGCGCAATCGCATATTTTTGTACCCCAGGTAAAGTAGCAACATTAGTTATTTGATCTATAACTCCCAAATCGATTCCTTTCTTGAGTGAAGGAGTTACTATCAACCTTGCTGGAACTCTCATTCCTTTCTTGTATGTTGTAGGAATTTCCCACGTAGATTCATCAATTTTTTTCATTGGAACATTGTCACTTGACATTTTACTCATCCTAGGTAAATTTTGAGTTTTAATAAATCTCTTGGTTTATCAGAAAATATGCAAAATGGTATTATTTTTAATCAATTGCTCTAGTCTTTTTTTGAAACCAATGTTCAAGTATAATATTCTCACAGAAGAAGTAAAATCAGATTTTGCTTATGAAGTCTATTCAGATTCTTTATCAGAACTATTTAGAGGAGCAGGTATAGCTATGATGGAAGCTATGATTGATGTGAGTGAAATTAAAACTAAGAATACTTGGAACATCAAATTGGAATCAGAATCATTGGAATTATTACTTTTTGACTTTCTAAATGAGTTAGTTTATCTGAAAGATGTCGATGTTGCTCTTTTCAAAGATTATGAAATAGAAATAAATGAGAATAAAATATTCTCACTCTCTTGCAAAGTACATGGTGCAAACATAGATTACGAAAAAGATGTGTTGTTAACAGATGTAAAAGCTGTAACCATGTATAGATTTACAGTGGAAAAAAGGGAAGAGGAATGGTATTGTCACGTTATTTTAGATTTATGAAAAGTAGAAAGAGTTCCAGACAAAAATTCAAATTCGCTATTTTTTAGATTAGAAAGCCTTTCCTTGAGGAATTACAAATAATATCCATGAGATAATCTTTATAAACTGAATTGTTTTTTGTTAAAACAATCCTACAAAATAGAGGAATAAAAATGGGCGATATAGTAATTAAAGATAAATATACAATAAAAGATAACCTGC
>JAEOTK010000160.1 GCA_016839875.1 Candidatus Heimdallarchaeota archaeon | reverse complement strand
TTATCATTTGACCTTCTAAATGAAATGCACTCAGCTGTCAACCAAATTGGTATTCAGATGTATTTCGATTCCAACTTAATCTTTGATACTACCATAAACCAGAAGATATCATTTAATGAAACAATACAAGATAGTCTGATTAGAGGTTATTATGACGTAGTTATCATTCTAACAATTTATGGAGAGGGTTCCTTAGTTACGTTAAGTGATTTGAAATATTCATTATCTTCTATTACATCGAA
Organism: Candidatus Heimdallarchaeota archaeon; assembly: GCA_016839875.1. The sequence continues at coordinate 2,760 of JAEOTK010000160.1, read as the reverse complement.
CAGTATTAATACTACAAAACCTCCGGAAGATACTACTGCAGAAGAAGAAATATTACTTCTTAACAAACCAAATCGTGAATTAATTCTTGGTTTAGAATATGGGATAGATGCTTTGTTTGTCGTAATTCTTCTTTTATTCGTTTTTTTCACTGATAATGGTCATAGCAACGAAACAGATGATGGATCTGATAGAGTTGAGATAGAGTTAGCAGATACTAGAACAAGGACAGGTAAATCTTACAGGTTCAGACAAAATGCTAAGTCCTGGCTTCTCAACTTAGGTGATACAACCACTAAAACGGTTCTGCTTCTTCTTGCTATTGCCTATTTTCCTGGAAAGATATTCGTAATTCAAAATTTCACAGAAGCAATAGAAAGTCTAATTTTCATTCAATTTGAAAAGATAATACTCATTTCAGGAATGAAATGGTATTACTCCTTCGTAATTTCTCTTTATCTTTCAACATTAATCTGGTTAAGTGTCTTTATCATCTCAGTTAGTCGAACAACTTACCATGATCTTCAGCTATTTGTGAAAACTGCTGGGGTGTTCGTTGCTTTATGGATAATTATCTCATATGGAGCTACTACTGCTTTTATCAAACTGAACAACGGAGAAGCATCTGTTTTCATAACTATTCTACTTCCTATTGTTTTCACGTGTATAATCGGATTGTGTTTCTTTTTAGGTAAGATAGAACAAAGTCGTAAAAAAATGTTCATTGATAGATTATTCAGAACAGGACGTCTAGAAATAAGAAGAAGCTCTCTAGTGCAAGAAGCACCAGAAAAGGAAGAAGTTACACAAGAAGAGCTTTCTACAGAAGACAGAAACTTATTGAAACAGAAATTACGGCATATAATCATTACTAAAGTTAAAGGAGATCTTCCTGTTTCTCTTCAGCGCTTTACAGAACTTATGGAATTATCTACAGATCTAACCCAAACTCTTCTTCAAGAAATATCCAATGATTATCCAGATATTGGAACATATCGTTCTTTTGAACAACAATATGTGAGGAAGAAAGAAAAAAGTGGAGAATATATGGATTTGCGTAAACATGATAATGAGGAAGAAGTGACTAACATTCAAATACAAGAATCCCAGCAAATTATTCACATAACAACAGAACTCCAAGATATGTATTACTCTATTGAAGGGGTAAGTGATAGACAGAAAATTCTACGATTACTGGAAAATAATCAATTAACCAAAAATGAAGCTGAGGTTTACATAAATTTCATCAAAAAGGGATTAGGAGAGGAAAGCATTCAATTCAGCAGTCTTGATTTTGAGTATTTACAAAAAGCATTAGGGAAAATCTACTCATCTAAAAAAACTAATCTCAGGAATGAAGAGAGCAACTTACTCAGAGAGATTTACGATAATTTGGAAGGAGAACTACATGGTTTTGATGATGTGATTCTCATAAAGAAGGGGAATAAAGTTCTGATAATATTTGTTGAATTTAAAGGAGGAGACTATGTTGCTCTTCATCCTTATGATTATATCCCATATAGAAACTATCACAAAAAGCGAAATAAGATGAATAAGAAACAACTGATAGAATATCTAAAGAGTGGGATGCTTGACTTAACTTCAATTTCTAATGAAAAAGCAAAATTAGGAAAATCAAAAGTTCCTAGGATAATTTTCAAACTATTCTATGATAGAAGAAAACAGTATCATGGAATGGGAAATGATTGGTTAATTAAGTTCAGAAATGGTGATTTTAAGAAAGCAATGGATTATCTTGTAAAGAGAAGCATAATATCTAAAAAACAATCAGAAAATATAATCAGAGGATTAATAGAACAGAACGAGATTATAGGATTAGCTCAAAATGGACACGTTTTGAAATTATCTTCAAATAACAAGATAACCATATTGGACTATATATCAATTGCAATTAATGGTAAGGAAGTAATCATAGATCATTTGTTCTTCTTACCTAAGTTCATCAAAATAAAACAAAGAGAATTTATCACTCTTCAAGGTTTTCTACAGGAATCTCAATTAGTTTCTTATATTCAAAATATGATACCAAAACAAGAGATACAGAGAGACTACACTGATAAGAATATCCTTGTTTTATATTCTCAAGTAAAAAGAGAATTTCTGCACAATTTATTTGATTCCAGAAAACTAGATTACTTACAGGAATTCATAGGAGGTAGAGCCTATTATAAATTGGAAACCATGGTTTCATCGAATCTCAAGGATAGGATATATGACTGGTTTGACAATTCTAATAAAAGAAGAGGAATTAGCTGGTTTTATGACTACGGGAATCATTTAGTTTTAGATTTTATTCATCCCAATGAACTAAGAAAAATATTTCAAAAGACATTAACAGAAACCATTTTTTCAAACTTAGTAAACTTGTTAATTGATCCTACGTATTTGTTTGATACTGAGGAAGAATTAGTCAACTCAAGCAAGCGCTTCAGAGAAGAACCATTTACTTTCTTTCTATTTGACAATAACAAAAGGAATACATATCCACCACGTTTCAATTTTTGGGATAATAAAAAACCTCCAGCTATAGGAATTGTATTGGTTAACAAAAAAGGAGAATTCTTCTACCATAAACCACTTACAGGTGGTTTAATGTCTCCAAAAGTACTTGGAATAAAACTATTTGAAGAAGATGTACTTCTCAATTTTCCTTTTCGTTGGGATAATTCTGCTGGAGGATTTATTTTCGGAAGACATTCAACAGATTCATCTAATTTCACAGAAATTGGTAAAGCTTGGTC
>JAEOTK010000026.1 GCA_016839875.1 Candidatus Heimdallarchaeota archaeon | reverse complement strand
TCTCTTAGAATTTCAACATGATCGACAATTTTGGTCATTTCTCCTTGTCTTTGATGAAGTCTATAGGCGAATTCTGCATATTTCATAATTTGTAGAAAATAATTACGGAAACTAATTTCCTCACTGTTTTGATAATTCTTCTTCCAGGATTGGAAAATAAGATGCATAATCCTTTGATAATTTGCAAGAATTTCTTTTTCTTCGATCTTTTTCTTCTGAGCGAAATTTTTAATTCTTCTGCTCTGAGTAATATCAAAAGTAATTTGCTTGATTTGCTTCATTTCTCTAACTTTGCTTCTCTCAAAAATAGATAAACGTTTAGATAGTTTTAGATTGCAACACTCATCTGATTAAGAACCTTGCATAGAAAGATAATTGAAAATTATAGTCAAAGGCATTTCATAAGATTCAACTTCAAAATTAGATGTTTCATAGATGAGTAATTCTCTATCTAATAAAGCTGAAAATATTACTCTTTCAGCATAATCTTTTCCTAAAAACGCTCCATATTCTTTCAGATCTGACTTATTGATGAAAATCAAAACGGGAATATCTCTACCAGATCTTTGTTCTTCCATCCTCACCATTTCAAGGAAATGAGAAATTTTTTCGATAGATGCTGTGTTAGATCCATCCGCCATAATTATTACTATATGCGATCCTTTGATAGCTATATCCTGCATGAACGAAAAACGTTCTTGCCCAGCGGGATCGTTGAACATTACTTTGAAAGCCTCATCTATCGATTCAGTATCAAGATCATCTTTGTCCTTATACTGAATGACTTCTAATTTATTGAAACGAGTAAGAGCTAAAACTGTACTTAAGATATTAACAGAAACGGTAGTTGTACTCTGTTCAAAACTATTATTCTTTATAGGTGTGAAATCTAGATTACTTTGAACTTCCGTGAAAACGTTTCTCACTACATCGTTTTTATCAAAATCACCAAAAATAGAAGCTAAGAACGTAGTTTTACCAGAACCAGTGGTACCTAAGATAGTGATTTTCTTTAACACTAATGATTCTAGTAAAGTCATATACACCCCTTATACCCTAAACCAGATAATTAAAGGAAAGCAGATTGTATATTTAAAGAATCTAATAGATTAATCAGCGATAAAAATTAGAAATAAATTTGCTGTGCAAGGTAATTAAAAATAATCGTTAATGGAATTTCGTAGCAACGAGCGTCTAAATTTGAAGTTTCATAGAAGACAATTTCTCTATCAACAATTGATGAATATACTAATCGTTCTGCATATTCTTTTCCCAGAAAGATTCCTTTCTCTCTAAGGTCTGATTTGTTAATAAATATAACAACAGGAATCTTCTTTCCTTTTCTTTGCTCTTCCATAGAAACCATTTCTAAATAATGGATTAGCTTCTCTATTGAGGTGATGTTTGATCCATCAGCCATAATAACAACCAAATCAGCACCTCGAAGCGCAATATCCTGCATAAAATCAAAGCGTTCCTGCCCAGCCGGATCATTGAAGATTACTTGAAAAGCTTCATCAATTGATTCAAAGTCTATTGTTTCTTTCTCTTCAAATTTTCTTAAGATAACTTTGTTAAATCTTGTTAGAACAATCACAGAATTTACTACATTCAATGATATTGTTGTTGTACTATTTGTAAAATTATTGTATTTTAGAGGAGTAAAATCAAGATTGGAGCTTACCTCTTTGAATACTCTTCTGGCTACGTCATTTTTCTCTATGTTTCCAAAAAGTGCTTCTAGAAAGGTTGTTTTTCCTGAACCTGTTGTTCCTAGGATAGTAATTTTTTTCATCGCTAGAGGAACAGATAACAACTTCAGAGCAACTCCTATTTACAAAAAACACATTTAACAGTCTTAAATATTTGTTTAATCCTATATCTAAAATATTTAACATCGAACTTCACAAACGAAAAGCTATCTAATAGGTTGAAAGAAAATAGGAAAAAAAGAAAAGGGAAAAGAAACTAATATTTTTTCTTTTTTAGAAGTATCACTAAAGCTACTAACATGGTGATAAACATTATACCAGATAGAACTGATATCTTAATGAGTCTTGGTAAATCGAGAATAATGTTTTCTTCAATTATATCTGATTGTCCTGCAAAAATCAGACTCAGATTATGTGTATAGATAGTATTACCTGCTAGGAAAAGAACTGTAGTCATATTTGACAATACATCACGTGGCCATAAATCTAGATAAGTAATCTTTTCGAAATTCTTTTTGGTGGCTGTATAGATATTTCCAGACCCTGTTGTTGCTAAGAATAACCTATGATAGTCTCCAATTAATAGATCAGGTTTATCTTTTGTGTTTTTCAGAATCTCAACATATCGAGCTTCAAATGAATTATGTATATGGTTCCACATCATTGTTGGAGCTGCCATTGTATCTTGAATCAGAAAGACTCCTGTACCATTTTGTGTTGCATAAACATCTATGTAAGTATCAATGTTGTAATCTAGGAAAGCAAAGTCAAGAATCTCTGCTGTACCAACTGGATAAGTCCATTGAATTGCATCTAAGTCAAGATCATAGCAAGCTATATCATCATAGTTTTGGAAGTATACACTTTGGTAAGAAGCTGTTGATAATCTATTTGATAAAGCGACCAAACCAACCATTCCATCATAACCATCATAGTAAGTACCATTGTATGCGAAGTAGAAAAGCATTTGAGAATCTTGAACTAGTACTAAGATATCCCCATCTTCACTTGTAGCCATTGGTAGAAGATGCCCTACTAAAAGCTGTTTGTATGGTTTTTGAGTATTTATTATTTTATCCCAGACTTTATTTCCATTTCTGTTTATAGATCTTACTTCATAATCAGCATTATGTCGAACACTAATTATCAATGAATCAGAATTAACACTAATCCTATATGCTATCATGTAGTAGAATTCGTCGATTGAAGCTGAATCATCTTTTATGAACTCTAAAGTCATATCTTGAACAGATAACAATCCTATCTCAAATGCATCAGTGATGAAGTATACTGCAGTTGGATATCCAGCGTTATCAATATCTGCAGGAACAGCCCAAGTCACATTTCCTAGAATTGATAGAGTTGTTGAGCTGTATACCATACTGTTTTCCAAATCATAGAGAACAGCAAAATTACCACGCTCAACAAAGAAGAGATATGGATTACCATCTCCAATAAAATCATCTGTAATCACTGTTTTTTCAGCAATTCTAGTATTAGAGATATAAGTTCTTGACAATCCCATTACTTCGAGTGTTTCCTGTGCGATTTCATGGAATATCTTTTCTGATATCACTGCAGAAACCTTACCTCCTTGATTGCCATAAATTACTCCCAAAGTTTCATCTATTACGACAGGTTTCAGATTGGACGGGACTTCTGAAAAATCATATGTAGTTCTCATCATCC
>JAEOTK010000159.1 GCA_016839875.1 Candidatus Heimdallarchaeota archaeon | reverse complement strand
TCCATTATCATATTCGGACCACCGAATCCGCAAGGTAGTCCGCCTTGACCATTCTTCCCGCATCCACCGAAATAACCAGTGCGTATATCAATTTCCTTAGTTCCACCTTCAATATGCTTTAGTAGTTCTAAGATGTTTCCTGAAAGTGAAGTGTTTTTTATTGAGTTAGTTATTTCTCCATTTTCTATTAAATATCCTCTACTGCAGTTAAACATGAAATTTCCATCTAATCCTACTTGACCTCCAGACATATCGATTGCATAGATACCGTTTTGAATGTGTTCTAGTGCTTCTTCGAAAGTTAAGTCTCCTTTTTCGAAATATGTGTTCTTCATCCTTACAATAGGATTATACATGAAATTTATTGCACGACTATTTCCTGTAATTTCAGCATTCATTTTCTTTGCTGTTCCTCTGTTGTGGAGATAACCTTTCAAGATTCCTTCTTCCACTAGAACTGTTCTTCCTGTTTTTACTCCTTGGTCATCATATGGAAGATATAAACCACCATATGGAGTTAAACCTTCATCTATTATAGTAACATGTTCACTTCCTAGTTCCTCTCCAACTCTATCAGCAATGGGAGATTGTCCAGTTACAACAAAATCAGCTTCACTGAGATGTCCAAATGATTCATGAACTACTACTCCACCCATTTGAGGAGATACAAGTGTCTTCTGTTTTCCAGTTGGTGCTGGTTTAGCATCTAGTTGTTCTTTAGCCCATTTTCCAGCTAGCTCTCCTGTCACTTCTGGTGTTCTATCTTTTTCGTCGAAGAATTCTAAACCTTTAGAAGAGCCAGTACCTTCAAATGCTCGAGATTGTTGTCCTTCTTTTACAACGATAGCACCCATTCTCATATCAACAATCATTGGTACCCAGAAAATCTCTGATTCTTCAGAATTCACAAAATATTTCTCACCATATAATTCCCCATAAACTGCAATTGTACTAGTTGCGTCAACTTGTTCCTTAATTTGAGCAACTCCTCGTTTTAGCATCTCTAGTTTATCATTAAATTCATGGTCTTTAGGGTGTTTTTTTACCTTAGCATCTATTTTATCTTTAATTGTTGGAATCTCATCAAAATCTAATTTGACTTTGTTTCGTACATCAGTAGATTTTGCTAGTTTCACTGCTCTCTTTGTTGCCACCTTTACCCCATCCAAATTCAATTCTGGAGTAAATGAATAACCTGGAGTTCCTTGGTAAAACGCTAGAATTCCAATTCCTTTTCGATTAATAGATGATGATGTTTTAATCATTTCATTTGTTAGATTTATTGTAGTTAATTGAAGATCATCATACCTCGCTTCTATAAACTCTCCTCCTTGTTTGTGACCATCTTCAACCGCTTTATGTAGCAAATCAAAAATATTTTCTTGCTCCATCATATCACCTCACGTTTGGTTTAAAATTTTTTTGAATTGAAACTTCAATGTTAAAGATATTTATAAACATATTCAAATCATGATAGAAATGAATCGGTCTTTTTTTTAGGAAACCTTTATTTTATGTTAGTTGTAAACGTGTTTTTATGACAGCTGAACAAGCTTACTATAATAGAATACAAAAACGAGTTAAAGGTTTAAGAAATTCTCTAATAATTTTGTTCGGAATCGAAGTAGTTCTAGTAGTTGTTTTTTCTGTTCTTGGTGCTGTTGATTCTTGGGTTTGGTTCTGTGCAGGATTACTCCCAGCAATAGCTTTGTGGTTTTTAGCTTCAATTGTATTATTAATTATATGGCTTGTAAATCGTAGCAAACTTATTCATTTCACAGTTCCTAGTAAGAAGATCTGGAGCAAGAAGTTTAATGATAATACAAAAACTCTATTCATTTCATTATCAATTATTATGGTTATGGTAGTGATAACTAGTGTTATTCACTTAATACTTATTGATGTTCGAAGATATCGCGTTGGTCCTATGACTAATGTCTCTTTGTTTAGTTCATTAATTGGTATAGCTGGAATTGTTGCATATGTTTTCTTCTTCTACGTTTTTATTAAGATGTCTAGAATCTCAAAGAGGTACGAAGAAGTAGGAAATAAAGGAGTCACTGCAGCATGGGTATTTCTTTCAGGTTTAATTCTACTTCTACCTTCAGGAATCATGGACGTAAGTATTAGTTTGCATTGGATTATAAATTATAATGCTTTCTTCTTAACGAAAAGAATACTAACAATAATATCGTTAATACTAATCGCAATTAGTTCGTTTTATCTCGATACAACAATAAATAATCTTGAGAATCATAAACAATTAGAGAAACGAAAGAACATCAAATATCTACTTACTTTTTCCAGCTCATTATTACCTATAATTATTCTAGCAGAAACAATTATTCGTCCAATTCTGTATGAACGATATTACCCACTATGTGGTGATGAAAATTATTGGTATTCTTCGTGCGAAAGAACAGTTGCTTCAGCAGCTGCATGGTTTAGTGGGATAGTTTTCGCTGTAGTAACCATTTGCCTCTGTGTATATTTCTACAGTTTGTATCTCACCACCATTGATCATAAAACTCTAATAGCAAAGACACCAATAGAAGAGATTATACCTGTTTCTGGACAAGTTGTACAGCAACCTTATGTTCCTGGTGTAGGTTATCCTATTCGAGTTTTGAAACCTTTTATGATCAGATATGAAACTAACATAAAGTTCTCATTTTATTCATTAGTCGCTAGCATTGGTTTGGGTGTAATTGTTTGCATTACTTTTCTAGTTGATACGGACTTTGAAATGTTTGCTAAAGCAGGAAGTACATTCTTGACCATTATGGGTGGAGCAATAATTGTGTTCCATATCTTCTTCACAAGATTTAGCTTACAGATAAAAGAAATTATGAGTTATGACGAAAAGACTAGGGAATTAGGAGAAAAGTTTTTCACTTTCACTACCTTTGGAATCTATTTTCTTTATCTAGGATTCTTTGTTAACATTATGTTTACTCCTCGAATAACCTCTGTGTTTGTGATTTCCCGATCAATTCTGTTTGTTTGTTTTATTCTCATAACATATGGTTTCTACAATCTATATAAGATTCTCAAATACTATCAATCACAAGGATTGTTAGAAAAAAACAAACCTCTCTATACCTTACTTCCTTACTCAAGTTTTGCAATAACGGCTCTACTACTTGTTGAAACTATTATTAGAAAAGTAATTCACCAGATTTACTATTATAGACAATCTCCACAAAGTGGTACCTGGGCTAGAAGTAGTTTCTATAGACAGAAAGCTGTTTGGTTAGGTTCTTTAGATCTGGTTTTCTTTACGTTACTTCTTGCTGTATTTGCTTATAGCTTATTTGTTACTATGAAAGATTTGAAACCTGTACTTACTAAACTTGTTACTGCGAATAAAGTTGACGATCAAGCTGTAATTCAACCGTTTACTCCTGTTGTTGTTCCCGCTGTTGAATATTCCCCTCTCGCAGAAGTTGAAGAAACTGTTCCTCCCTCAACAAAAACTAAACCAGATAAAAAAACAGTTCCAGTTGATGATATGATGTATTGCGAAAGCTGCGGAGAGAAGATTCGAAGAGAAGCAAAATTCTGTGAATTTTGTGGAGCAACCATACAATAAAAAAAACCTATCCATGTGTTCAAAAAAACTGTTCACGTGTGCAATTTTTCACACACCCCATTTTTTCTTATATTGCGGATAAAACCCCTAGAAAAGGCCATTTGCAGTTTTAAAAAGATATTTAAACGGATGGACTATTATTGCATGAACAGTGTTCATTTAACACGAAAGTTCACGTTTGGGGATTGTCATGAAACCGATGAGTTTATGTTTGATTAATATGGGTTCGAGGGGATTGGAATTAATTAAATCCTTCCCTGATGTAATTCCAAGTGATTCAATGAATCAACTTGTATACAAAACCATCCCGATGGGATCAAGACCAGGGGATTTTGCCTCAACAACCTTTAATGATTTGCACTTAACAAGCTATATCTTTCGTATTCCTTCTTTAGAACAGAGAGATAATCTTGCTTCTTTAGTAGCAGTATTCAATACAACTGATTACGATACTAATTCAATTAAGAAAGTGTTCTCATGGGTTGTTACAGAATTAGAGAAGAAAGAACTTCTCGATGAAGGAACTTTAGAAAATATACTTCCAAAACTATACAAAGGGTTCAATAAAGGAACCTTTAAAATTGAAATAACTTCCACTGCTACTATTACTTTCAACTTCCCAAAGGAAGGGTCGAAGGATAAAAATGGAAATGCAATTGATAGTTTAGCCGATGACTTATGGGATTAGAGAGGAGAGAAAATGTCGTTCTTGATAAATTTATTCAGAAGTAGAACAAAGCATGCAGATATCACTATTTGCGGACTAGATGATG
>JAEOTK010000158.1 GCA_016839875.1 Candidatus Heimdallarchaeota archaeon | reverse complement strand
AGATACTGCAGCATTTTACTTCAATGAGGAAAGCGTAGGAAATGTAGTCAGAAACAGTTCCGTAAAGAGACAAGATCTTTTTGTTACAACTAAGCTTTGGAACTCTGAACATGGTTATGAAAAAGCAATAAAAGCATTTGATTTGAGTTTAAAGAAACTAGGTTTAGAATATGTTGATCTCTATTTGGTTCATTGGCCTGTTGAGGGATTAAGAAAAGATTCGTGGAAAGCTTTAGAGAAAATATACAATGAAGGTTTATGTAGAGCTATTGGAGTAAGCAATTATACTATCAGACATCTTGAAGAATTAATATCAGAGTGTGAGATTGCACCTACAGTAAATCAAGTTGAATTTCATCCTTTTCTATATCAAAAAGAATTACATGAATACTGTAAAGAGAAAAATATACAATTGGAATCTTATAGCCCTCTCACTAAAGGTATAAGAATCAAAGATGATCAAATAACTCAGATTGCAGAGAGATATAACAAATCAAACGCTCAAATTATGATAAAGTGGAATTTACAGCATGATATAGTTGTCATTCCAAAATCCGAAAAGGAAGATAGAATTATAGAAAATGCACAGATTTTCGATTTTGAGATTTCGGAGGAAGACATGAAGAAACTAGATTTGTTGAATGAGAATTTTAGATGTACATGGGACCCAACAAATATCCCATGAACCAACTGTTTTCAGAATAAATTAATATATTCATAAAAGATTGTTATTTTTAGTAAAAGAAGGAATAGATCAAATGATAGAAGAATCAAAAGATGCTTTTGGTAAAGCTCTTCTTGACTGTTATGAAGGAAAGGGAGGTCCTCTAATAACTGAAAGAGATGATGGTTTCTTTGAAATCTTGACAACTGATCAATATTTTGATGAATTTGATAAATGGATCGAATATCATAAAGAAGCGATGTATTATGTTGAAGGGAAGGTTCTTGATGTAGGCTGTGGTGCAGGAAGACATAGTCTATATCTTCAGAATAATGGTTTTGATGTTGTGGGGATTGATAATTCCCCATTAGTTATAAAATTGTGCAAGTTAAGAGGTGTCAAAAAATCTGAATTGCAAGATTTGCATGATCTTAGCGAAGATATAGGAATGTTTGATACAATAATTATGTTAGGAAATAACTTTACTTTGGTAGGTAATCCAATAGCAGCTAAAAACATTCTAAGTAAATTCCACTTGATAACCTCAGAAAACGGAAGAATAGTAGCTGAATGCTTGGATCCATACCAGACTGAAGTTCAAGATCATCTAGAATATCATGAAAACAACAAAAGAAGAGGAAGATACCCAGGTCATATTACATTAAGATTTCACTATAAGAAAATCAGTTCATCTTGGATAGATCTTCTGTTGTTATCAAAAGAAGAAATGAAGGAAATTGTAAAAGGTACGGGATGGAAGATTACTAATTTCATAGAGAATTCTGAAACTCCACATTATCTAGCAATTTTCGAAAAAGAGAAAATGTAATAATCTTTATGTTGTCATAAAGTAAAGCAAATAAAGAATATCCCAAAACAATCACGATGACTATAACTCATATTGATCTTAAGTTGAAAATAAATCCAGCAAAACAGAAACTGGATGCTTTAGCTTTCTTGACAATTAGAGATGTAGGCAAAGAAATCAACCTTATTCTAAATAAGAAATTGGATTGGACAGTTTTTAAGATTGAGAGGAAGAGTAAAAAAACTGTTTTAGAAGCAGAAGTAAGAGAAGCACCAGAAGACAGTTTTCTAAAACCTGTAAAGATATGGAACATAAAAATCCCAGAAGAGTTTGTGAATGCAGAAGAAATTCTACTTGAATGCGAGTATTCTGGAAGTATAGAAAGTGATCCTTGGAGTACAAACTACATAAGAGAAGATGCTGTTGAACTCGGTTGTTATGTTGCATATTATCCAATTGAAAATCTGGAAGACAAACCCACATTTTCTGTTGTTATGAGAAGTCCAGATGATTGGACTTGGGTAATGAATTCTGATCGTCTTGGAGATTGTAAGTGCAACATATGGGTAACTGAGGAGCCTAGGACAGACTTGTATCTGATCGGATTACCTAATGAAAAATCCATTGAATTTGATGAAGAAAAGCGGTTTTGGGGAGCAAAACGAAACTATGAAACATATGAATCCTTGGAAGAGGAATTAAATGAAATAGAAAGGCGACTAAGAGAATGGTTAGGTGAATCTAAAGTAGCAGATTTTAAGATTGTTTTAGTTCCCAGAGATTCAGGAGGACTGATATCTAGAGAAGGAATTATTGCTATGCAAGATACTATCCCTGAAGAGAACATAAAGAAGAATGAGAATCTTTTGTTGTTAAGTTGGGCTCATGAAATTTCTCATTTTTGGTTCAACAAAACCTCACCTTTGACTTACCATAATTGGTTAGATGAAGCTTTATGTGATTATAGTTCGTTACTGATAGGTAAAGCAATGTATGGAGAGAGTTTCTATGAAGAAAGAATAGAATCTATCAAATCCAAGATCAAATCAGAGGAACTTCCTGCAATAAAGGAGAGCGTAAGAAGCGATCCTAAGGCAGAATTATCTTTCTATAAATATGGTTCTTTTATCTTTCATGAGATATATCAAGAGATAGGGGAAAATGAACTAAAGAAAATTATTACAGATTTCGCTCAAAAATCCCTGAATAAAGATAAAATTGAAACAAATGATTTTATCAGCTCAATGAACAAAATAACTGGAAAAGACTGGTTGGGTTTCTTTGAGGAAAGACTGTCAAATCCACCCAAAGTGTTGTAGAAGTATCTTCTTCTTATTCTAGAATAAACATTTTTATCTCTAATGGACTGAACTCAAGATAAGCTGATCCATTAGTTATTTCGATGTTGTCTTTGATAGAATCATCTATTCTAATATGAGTTGCTTTAGATATTTTTTCATCGAGTTTTAATTCACAAATTTCTGTCTTTTCATTTAAGTTAAATAAGGTTATTCGCAGTTTTCCATCTCTTTCTCTCAAAGAAGATATTCTTATCCAAGGATTTCCTAATTCAGTCAAAGGTTTAGTGAGTTGCTGATTTAGTTCATTACTAGAAATTAGTACAGCTTTTGGAAGCAATGAAGCGATTTCAGAATGATTATCACTTTGGAAGATTTCTTCTGTTTTTGAATGACATATGAAACTATAATCAAATTCATAGTCAACACCCAATTCTTGAGCACCAGGAGTTTCAAGGAAAGGTCCTGCATGAATTGGTCTTTCTTCAAAGTCTGATCTTGATAAGAATCCAACACATCGAAGAAGAGTAAGAGCAAGTCGAGAATTTCTGACCAACTCAACTTCAGGTAAACCCTTGTTAGTTAGAGTAACTACATTGTTCGAAGAATTGTCCTCGATTCTTATATAGCGTTTCTGTGGTTGAATTCCTGAAGGTTTTTCTACAAAAGTTTCATCACCAAAAGGACCACTTCTTCTCTTAATACTACCAAAATGAGTCGAAGTAATTGTTTCAAGGGATTCATAGGGTAAATCAAAACATATTCGAAGCCTGTGATCTTCGCTATTATTTGTAAGTGATGTTTTGATATCAATTCTTGGAGTATCTCGGTAAAATCGGAAATTAGTTTTGATCTTAAGACATTTTTTACCCTTTCTCTTTTCTCTGCTTGAGTGCAATTTTTTGAAAATTCGTAATCTTATCTTCTGTTCAATATCACAGAATAAGGGACCTTTGTTTACTACCTTTCTTCTAACTCTCATTACTCTAGCATATTCAGGACCTACTCTTCCGAATGTATATTCATCTCCTCTATCTCCCCAGTCTTCAAACTTATGTTGTTGTTTAAACATTGTTCCAAGTTTCTTATTTTTCAGATTGAATGTGCCATTCATGTTGAATCTAATTTTATAAAACTCATTTTCTACTCTTCCCCTGCTAGCTTTTAGAGCTCTGTTTTTTGATGATTTAGGTGATTTGGAACTTAAATTAAACTTCTTGAAACTCCATGGATTCAAAGGAGCGAGAGAAGCATATTTTTGATTAGTTCCTCTTGTAGCTTTTACATGAAAACGTTTGTATTTCTTGCTTGCAATTAAAGCTATTGCTTCATCCTTTAAAGACTTTATATCAAAATCTCCTATAGGTTTTTTATCACAAATCAGTCTGATTTCACAAATATCCTTATCCTTACTTTCAAGAACTGATACTTCATTGATATAATCGTTTATGATTTTTCGACCAGGAACCATTTTCAATCCTGCTTTAAGCATTATAGGAGAGATAGTATCTTCAAAGATTATATCTTCTTTAGAGCTTACTGATTGAACCTCATATGAATCACCAGTTTCATCTACTAAGCTGTTGAATAATGTTTTTGATGGTACCTCATATTCGAAATATTGGGTGATCTTTGAACTATTTGTAGGATTAAAAACCAAAATTGAATCCTTTTCATTCTCATCACCTGATAATTCATCGATGTCAGAAATAGCGCTCTTGATGATGGTCTCGGATATAGTTTCACTCCAGAAAAATCTAGTTCTCATTTCTTCATGTGTCTGATCAATAGAACATCCACAGATTGAATCATGGGGGTGATTCTTCAGCAACCATTTCCAAGCTAGATTCATATAAATTACAGGATAATCATTTTTCAAATAAAACCAGAGATAAGAGTTTAAGGGTTCTGCATAATGAATAAGAAGATCTTCCATTTTTTGATTCCATTGCTTAATCCACATCCTTGCTGAAAATGTGTCCTGTAACAGTGGTGCTCTTGCAGATGAACGAAATTCTCCTGAAAATTCAGGAAGAACATATTTTTTCTCTGCAATTGAGCTTTTTAAACGTTCAACATAGTGGTTCAGTAATGCAATCTTTACATCAGTATTTTCGATTTTCAATTGCTCAATAAGAGGTATGATTTTTGTATTTGGAGCTTGATGATCAGTCCCATTCATTAATTGGTAGATTGGAACTGGTGAGTATTGTAAGAGCTCTTTGATATTTTCTTTTACAGCTTCAGCTAAATCTTCTTGATTTTCTGGTAATGAAGCTGCATTTCCATAACCATAAGGCATATAGATTCCCAAGATTGAGCTTGTAGCAGCAAAATTGCTTTTCCATTTGAAAGGTACTGTTACGATCTCAGGTCCAACTCCTCTCCAAACCATAGCTGTTTCAAAGGAAGTTAAATCTGCTATCATTTGTGGAATAGCTCTTGAGTGTCCAAATTGATCAGGAAGATATGCAATTTGCATTAATGGAATTTCATATTGCCTTGCTATATCTATGCTAGTTTCTAGATTTCTAATCAAACTTTCTTGTCCAACTAGCCACTCATCAGGAAGTAAATACCAGGGACCGACTTCTATTCTTCTATTTCTAATGAAATTAAGTAGAAATTCCTTTTTCTCAGGACGGATTTCAAAATAGTCTTCGAGAATTATTGTTTGTCCATCAAACATGAAATAATAATTTTCTCGTAAGAGAATGTCTAGAAGCTGAT
Source organism: Candidatus Heimdallarchaeota archaeon (assembly GCA_016839875.1). The sequence goes on along the minus strand of JAEOTK010000158.1, from coordinate 5,750 downwards.
CTATGAGCTTCACTAATGCAAATCTAAATTCTTGAAATGGCAAATACCATTCTCTATCCCAATGTGTAGAAGGAATAATAAATACTTCAGAAAACTCGTTTTTTCGATTTGAATCAAAGCTCATCTACTATACACTATTTCTGTATAATTTACATATCTTTCATTAATCTTTTGTATAGTCTTAAGTGTATTTCTTGCCAATCATCAGTTGTTTTCTAATCTCTTTTTGTATCTTAATTTGTAGATTGGGATTAGAATTAGTACAATAAGTGTCGTAACTGTAAAATAAGTTGATTTACTAGGATCAAGTAATGTTCCAACGATTTCAGCACTTATAGTAAATTGTGATCCAACACATGCTTCTACTGGGAAATAGGACGGATATGTTTGATTAAGAACAGATCTTATTAGTTCTCCGCTACAATGAATTGGATAGATTTTCTCTAAACCTAAATCAATTAGCGTATCAATTAGAGCTTCCGCTTCTGTTACTTGAGTAGCAGTAAAATGAAAACCTCCTATCAACAAGTACGGTTCAAATTGAATATGCTCAACTGCGTTTTCTAGAATTTCTGTTACTCCTGGATGACCACATCCAACACAGATTACCATCCCAACTCTTTCTATATTTACTACTAATGCCTGTTCAAAGGAATTGGTTTCATACTCTCCTTTGGTTACACAGATTCCTTCTGATATCCTAGTTGTAGTGCTGATTGAGATTACTTCAAATCCTTGGTCTCTTATTGATGACTTATATATCTCAACCATATTTTCTGGGACATAGACAGTAATATTTGGTTTCACTTCAGCTACATATGGAAGTCCGCCTGTGTGATCAAAATGCTCATGAGATATAACTACACAATCAATATCGCTTAGATCTTTCCCTAAAACTTCTGAATTGTTCTTTAAAATCTCTGGACTTGGACCAGTATCAAAAAGAACAGTAAAATTCTTAGTCTCAGCTAAAATGGACAGTCCCCATTGTGTTAACAATGATCCATTCTCAAAATTATCAACTAAGACAGTAAGTTCAGCTTCTTCGATTGTACCAAAATCAGAAACTTCTTTCTTAATATTGGTTGAATATACAAATGAATTGGCTAACAGTAGTATCAATGTAAAAGAAATGAATAATAGTGATATGGTTCTGAATAAAAATCTCCTAAGGATATGAAATTTGTTTGTCATAAAACTAGAATAAGTAAAAACATGTATAAAAGTATATTCTACAGTAGTTTATAGTTGAACAGTAATAGATCCAGTCTTATGATTATTAAGATTTTAACATTTCCTTTGCAGCATCGATTAGTTTTTGAGCTGATGCTGGACCAATGCCTTTTATCTTAGCGAGCTCTTCAGGAGTAGCTAAGGATAGTTCTTCGGCAGATTTATATCCCATTTCTTTTATCGCTGCAGCTTTTTGACCACCACCTTTCACTTCTTCAATGGGTATAGTTATAGCTACTTCTTTCTTCTCTTCAGCAGGTGGAACTACTTTCATCTGAGAATGAGTTATTATACCTCGAAGATTTCTAAGTCCATCCTCTCTAATCTCTCTTTCAGCCTTATTCAATTTTGTAACTGTTTTAAGAATATCTTCACTTCTCTCTATCATTTGCATAAATTCTTTTTGTTCTTTTTTTGATGCATCATAGAGCATTCCAAGCCCATTGATTGAGTCAAGAAAAATAATTGTTGAATCTACAACTAATAGAGGATTAGACAATTCCATGCTTTTTCTAAAAGCAACTTTAGCAAGCATCAGGCTTTTATCATAATTTTGTGTTTTTATCATAATTTGGCTTGTTAGAAGCATTGAAGCTAATTTTCCCACATCATCCAATTCTAATCCTTTTTCTAGAAGATTTATCTCATGAAGAGCTTCGCTATACTTCTCTTGCTCCATGAGGTTTTCAGCTGTTTTAAGTCCTTCAAGGTATGTTCCAAACATAAAAGACACCCCAATATTGAATCCTATTATATGTTATGTAAATAATAAACTTTCGCTAACCCTATTGTTAGTTTCGAATTAGAATGATTAGATGTTGTAGAATCTATTAATTACTTCTCTGTGTTTTCTCTTATTTTCTCAATTTCTTGTTGAATGTCTGATATAGACACATCTAAGTAAATTTGTGTAGTATTAAGAGATTCATGGCCTAGAAGGACCTGAAGATATCTTATGTTCATACCCTCTTTAAGAAGATCTGTGGCAAATGAATGTCGCAATTTATGAGGTGAGAGATTAGGAATTTTAGCATAATTTCCATATCTCTTAACTATTCTTTGAATTTGTGATACACTAAGAGGGACTTGTGGTCTAATTTCAAACAAATAAAGCTCAGAATTCTCACTAATAAAATCAAGAGTTTCCTGAAAAATCTCAAGATCTTTGAATATAGTGATTCTCTCTTTACCCCCCTTTCCTAAGATTCTGATTTGTCCATTTTTCTGAATATCTTTCTTCTCAATAGATACAAACTCACTAACTCTTACACCTGTATTAAACAGAAAAAGAAGTATCAGTCTATTTCTTACAAATTTGATATCTTCAGTTGCACCTTTTTCCAACATAAGCTTAATTTCATTCATGCTTACAAATGTAGGTAGCCGTCGTTCTAATTTTGGAGTGATTATTTTTTTCAAAGGGTTAATACTTATTTCATTTTCTAACTCTAAAAATTTATAAAATCCTCTAATTGACATTAGTTTTCGTTTTCTAGAAGATGCAGTATAACCTTCTTCAGTAAGATGAGCTAAGAATCTCCTTACTTGCCTAGCTCGAATGTCTTTGTAAGAAATTTTCAAAAAACTAAAGAAACTGTAAAGATCATTTCTATAATTTATCAAAGTATTATTAGAAAGGTTTCTTTCAGTTCTCAAACTATTGAGATACTCTTCAACCAATTCAATGCTTTCCACTAATTCTTGGCTTCTGAAACGATGTTTGGTTGAATGAGTAGAAGTTGTTTTTTGTTGTCCTTTCTTCCGAATTTCAACTTCATTATCTTTCATAATTTTAAGAAAAGTATTAGGAGAAATACTATATCGCTTCTTGATTTCTTTCCAATTATATTCTTTGGATTTGTAATAATTGATCATCCCTTGGATTTTTTCAGATGTATACAATTCTTCGTTATTACCTACCATAAAAATCACAAAGATACTCTAACAAACATAATTAACAACTTGTTTAAGATTTTTACGATGCAGTATAACCTGAAAAGACTATAAGTGTTTTAGAAAAAGAACAACGTCAAGGATAGGTTTAAATTAACGCACAAATGAGTTGCATAGCTATGGCTTCTAAGATAACTGATAACACTCCTGTGATAAGAAATTACTTCTTGCTAGTTGGTGGAAGTATTTTGTTAATTCTATCTGGGATAATGAATATCATCGATCAAGTGTTTATCGGTTGGTCATATAGAATAGTACCTCTTCGTTATGTTTTATTCTGCTTCACAGTAATTGGTTTGATACCTATTGCTATTGGAATAAGGAATTTAACTGAAATGTATTTTATTGAGCATATAACAGTTGTTGGAAAACAAACATTTCTTTGGTTAATTTATTACTCAGTTGCAGTTGTATTGGATCTAGTACTAGTAGGGTGGCCAGTTACTGCACCTTTTGTAGGTTATGCTGTTATTTTTGGAAGAGTTATTGGATTTCATAAACTAAATCGAACATTCGTAAAAATCAAGGATATTTTTGATATCAAGATTGGAGGATTCTTCTATATCATGTTTGCATGGTATTCTGTAATTATATCAATCTTGAATAGCATAGCAAATTGGGCTCGAGATGTCCAATTTGAGATTGGAATGTTTGCTCTGAAAGGACTTATTGAGACGATACTCTTAGTACTTGTAGGAATTAAACTGATAGTTGATTCAACACGAATAAGAAAGTTCCTTCTAGAAAGTGATATAAAACCATATTCGATAAAACGAACTTTATTCGTTAAGGATAGCTCAACTTTAACAAGATCTAAATTAGGAAGGGAGCATTTACAAGCTCAAACTCAGTTAGAGAGATTAAGAGAAAAATCCGTTAAACGAACCATAGAAGTTAAAACAAAGAGAAGAAGAAAGACAAAACAAGAATCAACAGAAGAGACTCCATTTGAAGTAAAGAAGACTAAGAGTGACTCAATTGAAGTGGTTGAAGACAAACCTGAAACAACTACTAAAAGAACTTTGACAGCTAAAAAAGAGAAAATTGTTCAACAAATTTTTATAGCAATTGCACTCATAGCTTTCACAACTTATGCTTTTGTAACAAGCAATGCAACTCTGATAGTATATGCATGGATTATAATAGCGATTTTTGGAACATACTTAATTGTGAACTATGTTGTATTGTTCTTTGCTGGAAGAGGTTTTGCCATAACATCGTTCATAAGTGATATAGCGTTCTTATTTGTCATAATACCAGCTATAACCACCATCCTATCCTACTTCATCTTTCAAGGATCATTGTCTTTATTAGAAAGTCCTCTGGATGAACCTCTATACAGAGCTTTGTTCATAGCTACTTCAGCAATCTTGGCTCTCATATGCATAGCTTTAATCCTAAGCTTCAAGATTCGAGCAACAGGAATGAGTGTCAGAGAATATTTCAAATACAGACTTGATTTCAAGGAAAGAGCAAAAGATATGGCAAAAGAGAAAGCTAGGGCTGAGAAAAAGAGATCAGATTTTGATCAACTGGATAGAATCGAAGCTCGAATGAACCAGCTAGAAGCAGAAAAAGTAATGGATTACGAGGATTTTGATTTCAAAGAGAGACTAAAAGAACTAGGCAGTCCTCTGGAAAATGATGAAGAATAGATTCCATTTTAGTGATATGCCATCATATCTTATTTTTTATACAACTAATATCATTGTTATAGATACTGGAGAGAAATAGGAAAAAGAATATATTACTCTTCTACAAACTATAAATATAAATCTGTCGGGATTAATTTGAGCTTCAAATCCGAGATACGTCAAAGAGTAGAATATGTCTGCAATAGCTGTGGAAAGAATCGTCTTCTATTTATTGCTCCATCATTACAAAGTGACAGAGTAGCTTCTCACGGTTATGTTCAGTATGTTGATGTACATTATTGCGATGAGGAAAAGCTAAATGCAATCAAACTCTATGTTGACAAAAACTATGCTGTTAGATCTCAAGTTTCAGTGGAAACATCATCAAGCAGTGATGAATCATCAGTAAAGGAAATTGAAGGTTTAAACATCCCTATGCCAAAAAAAACTGAATTCAAAACTCAAGAGATAGAATCAACAACGGATTTTGGAGGATATAATCTCAAGAAACTCCAAATTAAAGATAAACTTAGAGAACGAATTTATCTAATAGAAACTCAAGAAATAGGAACAGAAATCTCAGTAAGGTCAGCATTGAATTTTATAGAAATTACAGCATTATTGGGAGAAGATATTTCGTCAGATATAGCAGAAAAATGGTTCAAGAATCTTGCTAATATGATGGAATCAATAGTATCCCTGGATGAGAATCTCCTTCGGTATTTAGGAACTTATCTGGATCATATGGTACAAAACAAACATTCTGAAAAAGAACTTTTGGAGCTAGATTTACTTCTTCATTCTACAGTTGCCATTCCACACTCTACTATGGCACACATTAATATCTTCATCAATCATGCAGAGGAATTATTACCTGAAATGAATCTCATAATAGAAAGAATGTATATTGCAATCATGAATTCATGTCTT
>JAEOTK010000157.1 GCA_016839875.1 Candidatus Heimdallarchaeota archaeon | reverse complement strand
GGATGGATAAAAGACAATTTTGGTGTTTGAGGAGGACCAACAAATTCTTTGTGAAATATATCCCAATCTCCGTCTGCACCTGCATAATCAGTTAAATCGTACCAAATCACATGAACATGACCTAGGTTATCGATCGCTATACTGGCATACTCTGATGAACTTGTGCTTTCTGTTGAAACTACTAGAGTTTGATACCATGAAGAAGTAGATATATCCCTAAACTTATAGAAGACATCAGTATCAGTTCCTGAACCTCCATAAGGTTCAGAAGTAGCGTACCAAACCACATGTACTGTTCCTAGTTCATCTACATCTAGTTTTGGAGAAAGATTGTTTGACGTTTCAGTTGAAATCTCTTCTATAGGAGTCCAAGAATTAACTTTCTCTGATTTACATCTATATAATAGTTCTTGACCAGTTCCAGTATCTTGATTCCATGCAATATGTATATTCCCCAACAAGTCTACTCTCAATGATGGTCTATTGTATCCAGAGAACTGCTTTTCAAATGTAACTACTTCTTGTGATGTCCATGAAGAAGATTGAAATTCTTTTTCCTTAAAGAAAATATCAAATTCTAAGTTATAGGTCGCATCATCCCAAGCAACATATACATTACCTAGAATATCACAATCCAATGTAGGATACATTGAGTCTCCTGTACTCTCTGTAGATACTACTTCTGTTGTTAACCATGAAGAGTTTTCATAATTCCATTTTCTATAAAAAATGTCATAATCTGTTCCACTCAAGTCATAGTTGGTATTATCATACCAGACAACATATGCGTTTCCCGAAGAATCAACACTTATTTCTGGCCAATCTGATTCTCCTGTACTAACTGTAGAAACTACTTCAACTGCTTCCCAACTTGATGTACTTTCATTCCATCTCCTGTATAAAATATCCGGATCAGCACCAGCACCACCAACATCTGATAAATCATTCCAAACAATATGAACGTTCCCTGCATTATCTACTGCTAAAGATGGATGTTGCGAAGGACTCACACTTGTTGTTGAAATCACTTCAGTTGTTGTCCAGGTTTCAGTGCTAGACACCCATTTCTTATAAAAGATATCCCAATCTGCTCCACATCCTAGGTAATTTGTTTCATCCTGCCAAGCTATATGTATATCTCCGTTTTGTTCTATAGCGATAGATGCAAATTGAGAATGAGCGTTACTTTCAGTAGAAATCACATCTGTTGTTGTCCAGAACCAATTTGGTTTTCCTAAAGTTTCAATTGTTTTTTTTGTATTCAAGTTTTCTTGTAAAGCGACAATGTTTACAGCACTCATAGATGTAATAAATAATCCAAAAATGATTATTAAACTATAAACTGTAATTGTTTTTTTCATTATACTTCTAACCTCCAAAATAGTGAATACTCACTGTTCTTTTTAAAGATATTTTATGAGATGTATTTCAACGCTGAATTTTAGAATGAGTAAGAGAATCTCTGTATTGAATTTGAATATAAAAATTATAAAATTCATAACTCTGTTCTGAAATTAACTAAAGAAGCTTAAGATATTCCTGGAAACATTTATTGATCTTAAGAAACCATATAAAAATAATTCAAGGTTTAAAATTTCTACGAACTACAACCACTATACTTCTAAACATGAATAGTATCATCAAATTTAGATTATAGACAGAAGCTATTCTAAAGGTAGTTACTAAACCAGCTTTCAAATGTCTCTAAGAATAACTTCTCTGATTTGTTTACCTGATACAGCAGACTAAATACCATAGGTAAAGTTACTGCAATGAGGAAAGTTGACATTATAGAAAATGCAATACTTAATTCTAGATTTAGATTATTAGCTAGAATAATAGAAATAATATAAAGAATAATTATTAATACAAAAAATGTTATCCCCAAAATAGAACTTGCCATCCATGTTTTTGTTCTATCAAAATTAATATCACATTCGATTTTATCATCAAATGTAAATGTACGTATTTTTCCCGCAACAAATGAGTTCTTAGAAGCTATAGCCCACAAGCTTCCTTTTTCGAATTTTATTACTTCTTTACTTGAGATTGGTGTTTTTACATCATTACTTACAAAAAACCTTTGTATTTCTTGAAAGAAT
>JAEOTK010000156.1 GCA_016839875.1 Candidatus Heimdallarchaeota archaeon | reverse complement strand
TGTATGGTCACTATAAAATGCAGTGGGCAAAAGTTCCAAGATATCGAATTAATAGGTTTTGATAAAGATGGAACACTTTTGGATTTTGACATGTATGTTCCTGTAATGCAAAAAAGAGCTGAAGTTCTTATTGAAAAATATGATCTTCCAGAAAAAGCTCATAACGAGATTCTTGACATAATGGGTGTTGATCCTGAAAAAAATGTCATTATCAAGGGAGGACCTATTCATGTGCAAAGAATTGAAAATATAAAACTTACAATTGAATATTTACGAAATTACTCTATTACAGCTTCAGTTGGTGAATTATCACAGCTTTTTGATGAAGTAGATGATCAAGTTGACTTCTCTGCTTATATTAAACCTTATTCAGGAGTGAAGGAACTTCTAGAAAAACTTGAAAAAACTGATGTTAAAATTGTTTTGTTTACACTTGATAGTACCAAACCTGCAAAGAAGCACCTAAAGAGTGCAGGGATAAAAGAACCTTTTGACTTAATTTTAGGTGTTGATGTTGATTCACCTTACCAATCTAAACCTGCTCCTGATATGCTGCAATATGCATGCAAACTGTTAGAAGTTAATGTGAATAAATCGATAGTTATTGGTGATGATAACAAAGATATGCTTTTAGGAAAAAATGCAGGATCTTTAGGATGCATCGGAGTGTTATCTGGTAAATCAGAAGAGAAAGAATTGGTTGATGCAGATATCATAATAGCTTCTGTTGCAGATATTGAAGTAAAATAATAATTATTCCTCTATTTCTACATCAAGATAATCTTCGATTATTGCTTTTAGTTTATCTTTTGTTACTCTGAAATCATCAATTACTAAACCATCTTGAAGTTGTATGAGTCGAAAGCCAGGCCTCACAAGACTCAAATCATGAGTACTCATAATTACTGTGGTATTATAGCGTCGAGAGGTTTCCATTAGGAGACTAATAATGTTCCTAGCTAATCGTGAATCTAAATTCGCAGAAGGTTCATCTGCTAAAATGATAGGAGCTCGTCTTGATAATGCAACAGCAAGAGCAGCTCTCTGACGTTCACCAGCTGAAAGTTCAGCTCCATATTGAGATATTTTATGATCTATCTCAACATCTTGAGAAATTATTGCTAAGTCTCCATTGCTTGTATCAAAACTTTCTCTACTATTGAATAGTCTAGGAATAATCATATTCTCTTTTACAGTATATTGACTGAAAAGATTGTTTACTTGACTTATCATTGCAATTTCATGAAACCTGAAATCTGCAATTTTCTTTGAATCTTCATTTACTATATCAAAATTCTTTATGACAATTTCTCCACTATCAGGAGTTTCTACTCCTGAAACAATATTCATTAAAGTAGTTTTTCCTGCTCCTGATTTTCCAGACACAACAACAAAATCCCCTTCATTAACAGTGAAACTTACATCTTTCAGGACATGGTTTTGAATTCTTCCAGCTGGAAAAGATTTGTTGAGTTTACTTACATTAATAATTGGTTCTCCATCTTCTGGATACTCAAATTCTTGTTCTAAAATTGGTTTTATCTCGTCAAAGGATACTTTTCCTTTTTTGTCATTGTTGATATGCTCATCTATTTCATATTCTTCAGTTTTCTTCATAATATCATAGACATCTTCTTTAGAAATATCACTTGGATTATAAATAACTGAAAACTTCTTTGATGGGTGAATATCAAACTCAACTATATGTTTGTAATCACTAGTTATGAATACTTCATCAGGTAATCTGATGAATTGTGAGCTATCAATTACAGATTGTAAAGCTGATTCTTGAGGTCTAAGAATAAATTCCAGTTCACTTCGATCAATATCTGTATTAACACCTACAAGTCTACCATCACGAATTATATAGCTCTTTTTGAAAGCATTTCTGAAACGCAAATCATGGGTTACAACAAGAATTGTTGTGTTCATGTCTCTGTTTAAATCTCTAAAAGTTTCAATAATATCGTTAGTGTTAGCTGTATCTAGTTGACCAGTTGGCTCATCACATAGAAGGATTGCTGGTTTTTTTGCTAGCATCACTCCAATACTAGTTCTTACAGCTTCTCCCCCACTTACTTTTGTTACTGGATTTGTTCTTATCTTGTTGAGGTTAAGCAGTTTTATTAGCTCATCTGCTTCTTTCTTAGCTCTCTCTCTTGAGAAATATCTTAATTTCATAGGGAACATAATATTCTTTTCCAGTGTAAGATTTGAGAGTAGATTTTGGTTGACATATTGGTTTACAATTCCCATTTTCTCGTATCGAAATTCTCGCATTTCTCTTTCAGATAATTCAGGTATGTTAGTGTTAGCTATATATACGGAACCTCCTGAAGGTTTCTCTATACCACTCAGAATTTTAATCAAAGTACTTTTTCCAGCACCTGATGGCCCGATCACGCTAGCTACTTCTCCCTCTTTGATGAATATGTCTAATCCTCTCAATGCTGAGACTTTCACATCAGTTATTG
>JAEOTK010000155.1 GCA_016839875.1 Candidatus Heimdallarchaeota archaeon | reverse complement strand
CTCACAGATTCTGTTATTTCTTCTCTAACCTCTTTGATGTGATTTGTAAGCATATGAATAATTTCTGCAGTTTTTTCATCAGTAACTGGTTGGATATGTACTTCAGTGTGTTTAATGTAATCTTCTAAATCTGTATCTATAAATTCATCAATTGTAATGGTTGAACTATTAGGAACAAATTCAGTAAGTGTTTTTAGCTCATTACGTAAATGAAGTTGATTTTCATCTAAAACTAGATGATCGTCACGAAGAGTTCCGCTCATTCCTATGAAAATTGCATTTTCAAGTTGTTTTGTAAGCTTATTCCAAGGAACGCATAAAACCCTTCGATGAGAAACACGACGCACTATCTGATCAATCTCATTAATTATAGCAATTTCAATGTCATCTGCTAATTCTGGAAATTTCTGAAGAGTATTAGAAAACACAATAGGAAGAGTTAGAATGACACGATTGCTTGAAATAATGTGTTTTCTATAGTTAGCATTGTAACCACTTTTTATGGCTGCTAATCCTTCTATTCCTCCGTATTCCTCATTTAGATACTGTATTGTTTCTTCAAGAGATGAATGTGTTTGAAGAAAAACTACAACTTTTTTTTCCTTGAAAATTTCAGTTAAAAGCCTATACACCAAAACTCGTTTTCCCATCCCACAATCAAGTTCCAAAATTATGCTAGATTCTTCACTTACTAAAAGGGACATCCTATCTATGATATAATCCTGGTACTCACGAGATTCGATAGGCAAAACAAATCACTTTCTCATATGGATATTAGTATTTAAACAAGTATGCAAAATTTCTACATATTATCTTCTACTTGTTTTTTTAGCGCTTCAGCTAATTCTAATGATTGATCGGTTTTTTCGTGTAGATTAAACCCAATTGGAGAAATGCTAATACTTTTTTTAGTGGAGACTGCCCAAGAATCTGTATTTTCAGGAAAAGATTCTTTCCTCTCTCCCCACAGCCACAAATATGGTAGGTTTCTGGGATCACTTTTTTCAATCATGAAATTATTGTACTTATACACAGCGGGTTTTGTAACATAAACCTTAGTTTCTTTAGTGATTTCTGCAGGATAATTAACATTAAGAAAAGCTAGATCTTTTGGCCACTCTTTCTCAAGAGCATCTTCAACAATTTTGCGCGAAATTGTAGCCATTTGTTCAAAATCAATCCCCTTTTGCTCAATAAGCTGAGAATCATCAGTAACGTCAGTAGAGAAAGCAATTGCTGGGATATTGTTGAAACCAGCTTCAAAAGCTGCTGCACAGGTTCCACTTGTTAATATTGAATGAATTGAAGAATTATCTCCATAATTAATCCCGCTTACAACGATATCCGGTTTTCTCTTTAGGATATGAATACCAACAAGAACATTGTCTGCTGGAGCTCCAGTGGTACTATATCCTATGCTTCCATCATCGTAATTTATTTGCGAATAACGAATTGGTTTATGAAAAGTTAATGCTTTAGAAACAGCTGAACTAGGTTCTGTAGGAGCAATACAAACCACCTTTGCAATTTTACTTAGTGCTTTACGTAAGGAAATTAAACCTAAGGATTTGATACCATCATCATTAGTCAAGAGAATTAATTTATCTTTCACGAATTGATAATTGGGAGGTTTATGTTAAGTTTTATCTTTATAGGGAAAATTTGATAAATCATAACCTTAAAAATTCTATTTGCTAAAGCCCAATCGAAGGTGTAACTTTAAATGACAGAGAAATATGTCTATAAATTTTTTAATAAAGAAATATGCGAAGGAAGCGCAGATATGAGGAATTTGCTCGGAGGTAAAGGAGCAAATTTAGCTGAAATGACATCTTTTGGATTACCTATACCACCAGGTTTTGTTATTTCAACAGATGCTTGCCTTCATTTCTTAGATAAAAATGAAACCTATCCTGAAGGTTTAGAAGAGCAAATTAGTGATGTAGTAGATGCTCTAGAGGACTTTGCAGGAAAGAAATTAGGAGACAATGCAGATCCTTTACTTGTTTCTGTTAGATCAGGTGCAAGATTTTCTATGCCTGGAATGATGGACACTGTACTAAATTTAGGATTAAATGATGTATCAGTTGAAGGTCTGGCTAGTGTCTCTGGTGATGCACGATTTGCTTATGATTCATATAGAAGATTCATTTACATGTATGCAGATGTTGTAAAAAATGTTAGTAAAGAGTATTTTGAGAAAGAACTGGAGAAGCTTAAAGAGAAATTAGGTGTTGAATTAGATACCGATATTCCAGCGGAAGAGTTACAAAATCTTATACAAAAATACAAAGAAATATACAAAGAACACCTTGGTGAAGAATTTCCACAAGATCCTAGAAAACAATTAGATGATTCTATTCGAGCTGTTTTTGGAAGTTGGAATACAAAACGAGCAATTGATTATCGTAATCACCAGGGAATATCCCATGACCTAGGAACTGCGGTTAATGTTATGACAATGGTTTATGGCAATCTAGGAGAAACCTCTGCAACCGGTGTTGCATTTACTCGAAACCCATCCGATGGAGAGAAAAAACTATACGGTGAATATCTTGTAAATGCGCAAGGTGAAGATGTTGTGGCAGGTATTAGAACTCCAGTACCTATTGAAGAACTTGAAAAAAGTATGCCAGAGTTATATAATCAACTTCTAGAAATCTCTGAGAAACTGGAAAACAGATATCGAGACATGCAAGATTTAGAATTTACTATTCAACAAGGAGTTTTGCATATACTTCAAACAAGAAATGGTAAGAGAACAGGAATCGCAGCTGGTCAAATTGCATATGATTTAGTTAATGAGGGTTTAATTACAAAGGAGGAAGCAATTTTAAGAATCGAACCAAGTGATGTTGAAAACGCACTATTTCCTTCTGTAGATTGGGGAAAATTAGATCCAAATGCTCCAATTAAACAAATAAAAGAAAGTATCAAAGACAAATACTTGGGATCTGGTCTTGCAGCAGGTGCTGCAGCAGCTACTGGTATTGCAGTTTTTGATGCTGATAGAGCAAAAGAATTGGCAGACAAACACCAAGATGTTATCTTAGTTAGAGTCGAAACGACACCAGAAGATTTTCATGGAATGGCAGCGAGTCAAGGTATTCTTACAATGAAAGGTGGTTTAACAAGTCACGCAGCTATTGTCGCGAGACAAATTGGTAAAGCTTGTATTGTAGGTAGTGAGAAAGGTGGCATATCCATAGATGTTGAAAAGAAAGAAATGAAAGCTAATAACATAACAGTCAGAGAAGGAGATTGGATTACAGTAGATGGTGAAGATGGATCAATCTATTCGGACAAATTACCTACTAGACCTGCTCAATTACCTGAATCAATGAAAACAGTTCTTGATTGGTGTGACGAAACAGCTAAAATGGGTGTAAGAGCAAATGCAGATAAACCAGATCAATTTCAGAAAGCATTAGAATTTGGTGCAAAGGGCATAGGTCTTTGTAGAACCGAGCATATGTTTTTCGATAATCTAGATTTAGTTAGAGGAATGATTTTGGCAAAGACTGAGGAAGAAAGAAAGGTCTATGTTGATCAACTTGAACCTGTTCAACAAAAGGATTTTGAAGGTCTGTTTGATGCAGCAGAAGGCCTTCCTGTTATCATTCGCTTAATTGATCCTCCTCTTCATGAATTCTTACCAAGTGAGGAAGAATTGCTTATAGAAATATACGAAGAGAAACTAAAAGGAATCGGAGAAGAAGAACTCAAAGAGAAATATGAGATGTTAGACGTTGTTCGTGATATGAAAGAACAAAACCCGATGCTTGGTTTGAGAGGATGTAGATTAGGAATTACCATGCCTGTAGTAACTGAAATGCAAGCAGAAGCCATATTCAGAGCCGCTGCAAAAGTTCTGAAAAGTGGAAAACCTGTCTATCCTGAAGTCATGGTCCCACTAATTGGTTTTGCTAAAGAATTTCTAAATCAAAGAAAAATAATTGATAGAGTAGCTAAAGAAGTAATGGAAAGCGAAGAAGTTGAGTTTAAGTACCTTGTTGGTACAATGATAGAGGTTCCTAGAGCAGCTTTAACAAGTAAAGAAGTTGCAAGTGGAGAACTGGGAGCTCAGTTTTATAGCTTTGGAACAAACGATCTTCATCAAATGACTCTTGGTTTTAGCAGAGACGATGCAGGTCCATTCATCTCAAAATATATGGAAAAGGGGATAATAGATCACGATCCTTTTGTCTCTATTGAAGAAGAAGGTGTGGGAAGATTGATGAAGATGTGTGTAGATGAAGGAAGAGAAGCACAACCTGG
>JAEOTK010000154.1 GCA_016839875.1 Candidatus Heimdallarchaeota archaeon | reverse complement strand
AATACGAGAGATGTAGATATCTCAAAAGATAGTGATTTTGCAGTTGGTAAATTTGTTGACATTGAAGATAGAGAAACTTTAACTGATCATTTGTTAAACCTTCAGAAAATCGCAAAAGAATCTGCTGCTAAGGGGGTTAAATTATGAGTCGAGTTGAAGTTCGTTTTGCAGGTTTTGGAGGTCAAGGTATCGGTTTGATGGGAAGATTAGTTGGGGAAGCAGTGGCTTTGTATGAGGAAAACAAGAACTCTGTTATGACACAAAGCTACGGACCTGAGAGCAGAGGAGGAGCTAGTAGCTCAGATGTTGTTATCAGTGAGGGAGAAATAGATTATCCTAAAGCAACAGAATTAGATTATTTTGTTGTGTTATCAGAAGAAGCATACCATAAATATATTCCAAAACTGAAGAAGGGAGGAATTCTATTTGTTGAGAAAGATTTAGTCAGACTGGATGAGGAAGCAAACAAAGCTAAACATATCTATAAAATTCCTGCTACTAAAATAGCAGAATCTCTTGGAAGTAAAATATTTTCCAACATAGCTATGCTTGGTTATGTATGTGCCAATTCAAAAGATATCGTATCTGAAGAAGCACTCATCAAAGTCATGAAAGTAAAAATCAAAGCTAGATATGTAGAAAAAAATCTCATTGCATTTCAAAAGGGAAAGGAATACAAAGACGAAGGCTGAAAATATGGGTAGAATCGGGGTTTTTGTTTGTCATTGTGGGCGAAATATCGCTCACACTGTAGATATTGAAAAAGTTGTTGAAAAGCTCAAAGATGAAGATGAAGTTATTTTAGTTGAAGACAATATGTATATGTGCTCTGACCCTGGTCAAAACGCACTAAAGAATGCAATTCAATCACATGATTTAGATCGTATTGTCGTCGCTGCTTGCAGTAAAGATATGCATGAAGATACTTTTAGGATTGCAGCCAAAGAAGCAGGATTGAATCCTTATTTAACTGAAATGGCTAACATCAGAGAACAATGTTCTTGGGTTCATGAAGAGAAAGAAAAAGCAACTGAAAAAAGTATTAAGATTATTGAATCAACAATAGAGAAAGTGAAAAGGAACCAACCTTTGATTCCTGCTCAGATTCCAGTAACACAAAAAGCATTAGTTATAGGTGGAGGAATTGCAGGCATCCAAGCTGCGTTGGACATTGCAGACAGTGGATTCGAAGTTACTCTCGTAGAGAAAGAATCATCCATTGGAGGGAAAATGGCACAATTGGCAGAAACATTCCCAACTCTTGATTGTTCTCAATGTATTTTAACTCCAAAAATGGTTGCAGTAAGCCGTCATCCAAAAATACAACTATTAACAAATTCTGAAATCGAAGATGTTGATGGGTATGTAGGAAGCTTCAAGGTAAGAATTAAGAAAAAACCTCGTTACGTTGATGTGGATAAATGTACTCTCTGTGATGATTGTGTTCCAATCTGTCCGGTAGTAGTACACGATGAGTATAATATGGATTTATCTCCTCGAAAAGCAGTTTACATAGCTTTTCCACAAGCTGTTCCCGCATCCTATATCATAGACCCCAATACTTGTCTAGGAATTGATCCACTTATTTGTTCTAAATGCAGAGAAGTATGTGGACCAGAAGCTATTGACTTCGATATGCAACCAGAGATTATAGAAGAAGAATATGGATCGATAGTTGTTGCTACTGGTTATGATGCATATCCAATCGAAAACATCGGTGAATATGGATACGGAACAATTCACAATGTTATATCAGGATTAGAATTTGAAAGAATTTTAGCAGCTAATGGTCCTACACAGGGAATTGTAAGAAGACCATCTGATGGGAAAATACCTAAAACAGTAGTTTTCATACACTGTGCAGGTTCCCGTGATCCTGCTAAACACTTGCCTTATTGTTCGAAAATCTGTTGTATGTATGCAACGAAACATGCACTCCAGTACAAACACCTTGTGCAAGACAGTACAGCTATTAATTTCTACATAGATGTTCGAACAGCAGGAAAAGATTACGAAGAATTTTACAAAAGAGCAGCTGAAGAAGAGAGAGTTATTTACATAAGAGGAAAGGTATCAGAAGTCATTCAAGATGGTGAACGAATTTTAATCAGAGCTGTTAATACTTTGACATCAGAATCTATTGAACTTCATGCTGACATGGTTGTTTTAGCAAACGGGCTCCTTCCAAGTGAGGGTACCAAAGAAATTTCAAAAATTCTCAAACTCTCTTGCGATAGTAAGGGATTCATTAAAGAAGCTCATCCAAAACTGAAACCAGTTGAAACTGCAATTGCAGGAGTATTTGTAGCAGGAACAGCTTCAGGTCCAAAAGACATTCCAGAAACAGTAGCTCAAGCTTCAGGAACAGCAGCAAAGGCTGAAACAATTCTATCCTCTGAATTTCTAGAAAGAGATCCGATAATAGCAGAAATTGATGAGGAAACCTGTGGAATCTGTCATACCTGTATTCATGTTTGTCCCTATGGAGCAATCTATTATGATGAGGTTGCAAACAAAGTGATTGTCAATGAAGCATTATGTGAAGGATGTGGATCTTGTGCAGCTGCATGTCCCTCTGGTAGTATTGAGTTAAGGAATTCTAGTTATGAAGGTATTAGTGCAAGCATTAAAGCACTATTAGGAGGGGTAAAAAATGAGTAGAACAACTCAAGATTCTATAATCAAAAATCCTGATCCGAATATTGTACTCTTTCTTTGTAAATGGTGTTCAGGAAAAGGTGCAGATTTAGCAGGTACTTCCAGATTGCAATATCCACACAACGTTCTTCCCATAATGGTGAACTGTTCCAGTCGTATTGATCCTCAACATGTTGTAGAAGCTTTTCTAGAAGGAGCTGATGGGGTGCTTGTAACAGGATGTCATTTCGGAGACTGTCATTATAGGACAGGGAATTACAAAGCATTCAGAAGAATGAAATTATTATCAAAATTACTCAATCAAATCGGAATAAGTCCAAAGAGATTTCGTCTGACATGGATTTCTGCAACAGAAGCAGTAAAGTTCGCTTCAACTGTTAAAGAGATGGTAAATGATTTGAAGAAACTTCCACCGTATAAAATCAATGGGAAAGGAGGAGATCAAAAATGAAGAAAATCAATTTAGCTATTGCACTAGGAGCAACTTGTGCTGGTTGTGATGTAGCAATTCTGGACTTGAATGAGAAGATTCTAGAAGTATTTGATTTAGTTGAATTCAAATTTTGGCCGACTGCAATGGATTTCAAATTAGATGATCTTAAGAATCTAAAAGAAGGGGAAGTTGATATTGGTCTTTATCATGGAGCTATAAGAACCACAGATGATGCAAAGATTGCAAAAATATTGAGAGAAAAATCAAAGAAAATTGTAGCGTTTGGAGCATGTGCAAATTTTGGTGGAATACCAAGTTTATCGAACATGCCTTTTGAAGATGACATGTTTGATTTAGTGTATAAAGATGTGCCTTCAATGGATAATCCAGAAGGAACTGTACCTCAAACCTCAGTTACAATTGATGGAACTGAACTTACATTACCAGGGATGAGAGATTATGCAGATACACTAGAATCAGTAATTGATGTAGATTATTTTGTACCAGGGTGTCCTCCAATGGTTCCGTTAATCGAACAACTAGTGGGAGTTTTGAAAGTGTTTGCTACAACAGGAGAACTACCACCTAAAGGTGCAGTGATAGCAGGTTCTAAAACCCTTTGCGATGAGTGTGGAAGAACTAAACCTGAAACTATCTCTTTTAAGAAATTCATCTCACCTCAAGAAGTTGAACAAATAGATCCCGATCTTTGTTTATTACCTCAAGGTATAATTTGTATGGGACCCGCAACCAGAGCTGGATGCGACGGATTATGCACAAAAATGAATATGGGTTGTAGAGGATGCTTAGGACCAACTGACAGAGTTAAAGACCATGGATTAAAGATGATTTCAGCTTTAACTTCTCTTATTGACGTAGACGAAGAAGAAAATATGACTGAAGAAGAGCTCGAAAAAACAATCGAAAAAATCATTGATCCATTGGGAACGTTTTATAGATTTACATATGGTAAATCTCTAATTTATAATCTTCATTCCGAGGAGGATATAAAATGAGTAGTAAAATAGTGACTATTGACCCAGTAACAAGGTTAGAGGGATTAGCAAAAATAACCGTAGTATTAAATGACGAAGGTAACGTAAAAGATGCATATTATCAAGTAGTTGAACTACGTGGATTTGAAAGGTTTGTTCAAGGAAGACCAATAGAAGAAGTATTGAGAATCACCCCTCGTATTTGTGGAGTTTGTCCGATACCACATCATCTAGCTCCAGCAAAAGCATCAGATCAGATTTATGGAGTAGATCCACCGAAGACAGCTAAGCTTCTGAGAGAAGTTCTAGCTTTGGGACATAATATACACAGTCATATTTTACACTTCTATGCATTCGCATTGCCCGACTTTGTGCTTGGAGAAAAAACCAAACCAGGAACACATAACATTCTAGGGATCTATCAAGCTTTTCCAGATGTTGCTAAAGAAGCAATTAAGGTCAGAGGTTATGCACAAAAAGTTCAAGCTATAATCGGTGCTAAAGCTACTCATCCAGTTACTGTAATTCCTGGTGGAATTAGTAAAGGAATAACAAAAGAACAAGCTGAAGATATTCTATCTATGTCAAAAGAGACGATAGAATTTGGAAAATTAGGATTAAAAGTATTTGATGATTTAGTTGTAAAGAACAAAGATTTGATGTCTCTGATTGATATGGACGCATACAAAATGGAATCCTACTATATGTCTGTTGTAGGTCCAGAAAATGAACTCGATTTCTATCAGCATGATACTATCAGAGTAATTGATAGTAAAGGCAAAGAAGTAGTGAAATATCAAGCAAAAGATTATCTAGATTATTTAGCTGAACATGTCGAACCTTGGTCATACTTGAAATTCCCATACTTAAAGAAAATAGGGTGGAAGGGTTTTGAGGCAGGTCCAGATAGCGGTTTGTATAGAGTTAATTCTCTAGCAAGACTAAATGTTGTTGATAAGATTAAAACACCTCTTGCACAAGAAGCTATGGAAAACATGTTCAGTGTTCTAGGTGGAAAACCAGCTCATCACACTCTAGGTTTTAATTGGGCAAGATTAGTTGAAATACTCTATTGTGGTGAAAGAATGAAGGAAATTGCAGAAAATCCTGATTTCTATTCAGAGAATTATCGAACTCCTGTAACTAAAAGTATGATCACAGGGGAAGGAGTAGGTGTAATAGAAGCACCTCGTGGGACTCTCTATCATCATTATCAAACCAACAAAGAAGGAAATGTGACAAATGCAAATATTATTGTAGCTACCACAAACAATAACGCAGCAATATGTTTAAGCGTCAAACAAGCAGCTGAAGAAATGGTTAAGGCTGGACAATATAATGAGGATGGTTTAAACAAGATTGAAATGGCATTTAGAGCTTATGATCCCTGTTTAGCTTGTGCGACTCATTCTCTACCAGGGAAAATGCCATTGGAAGTAAATATTTATGATAGTAGAAAAAGATTGGTTAAAACTCTAAAACGAAGTATCTAGGTGGTAGAAATGGAAGTTTTAAAAATAAACTTCAATCGAATTCATTCGGATTACTATATAGATAGACCAATCTATTTCACAAATAATTTAAATGCAACAATTGAATAATAGAAGGTTGAAAGGTATGAAAATAGGTGTCTACATCTGTGAATGTGGAAGTAATATTGCTGGGACTATAGACGTCGAAAAAGTTGCGTCAAGTGTAGAGCCATTACCAAATGTTGCTGTCAGTAAAGTGTACAAGTATAGTTGCTCAGATCCAGGACAAGCAATCATCGGAGATGACATAGAAGAGTTTGATCTTGATAGGATAATAGTTGCTGCGTGTTCTCCTAGAATGCATGAACCAACTTTCAGAGCCATTCTTGAAGATAAGGGAATGAATCCTTATGTTCTGGAAATGGTAAACATTAGAGAACAATGCTCGTGGGTACATTCTGACATCGAACAAGGAACAGAGAAAGCAACTTCTCTTTTAACAGGTGCTATTCTTAAATCTGCTGTGATGGAACCTCTTGATAGGAAAAAAGTTGGAGTGACATCAAAAGCTCTAGTTATTGGAGGGGGTATAGCAGGAATTCAAGCAGCTTTGGATATTGCAAATACTGGCTTTCCAGTCACATTAGTAGAAAAGAGCTCAACCATTGGGGGAAAAATGGCCCAACTAGACAAAACTTTTCCAACTCTAGATTGTTCTCAATGTATTTTGAGTCCAAAAATGGTTGATGTCAAACGCCATCCTAACATTACATTAATAGCTAACGCAGAAGTAGAGGAAGTAGACGGTTATGTTGGAAATTTCAAGGTAAAAATAAAGAAGAAACCTCGATATGTAATTGAAGACAAATGTACATTATGTGATGATTGTGTTCCAGTTTGTCCAGTTATTGTTCATGATCAGTACAATGAAAGCTTATCTCCTAGAAGAGCAATATATATTGCATATCCGCAGGCTATTCCAGCTTCTTATATCATAGACGAAAGCACTTGTTTAGGAATCGAACCTCTGATTTGTACAAAATGTAAAGAGGTTTGTGGGCCAGAAGCTATTGACTTTGATATGCAACCTGAGATTATTGAAGATGAATTTGGAGCGATAGTTGTTGCAACTGGTCTTGAAACATATCCAATAGAAAATATTGGTGAGTATGGATATGGATCAATTCATGATGTTGTTTCAGCTCTGGAATTTGAAAGAATTTTGGCAGCTAATGGCCCTACAGAAGGAGTAATAAGAAGACCATCTGATGGGAAAATTCCAAAAACAATTGTTTTTGTACATTGTGCAGGTTCTCGAGATCCAGCTAAACATCTTCCTTATTGTTCAAAGATATGTTGTATGTATTCAACAAAACATGCTCTGATGTATAAACATCTTGTTCATGATGGAACAGCTATTAATTTCTATATTGATATTCGTACGGGTGGAAAGGATTACGAAGAATTCTACCAAAGAGCATCCGAAGAAGAGAAAGTCATCTACATCAGAGGGAAGGTTTCTGAACTAATGCAAGATAGAGATCAGATTTTAGTTAAAGGGGTTAACACCATAACAACAGAAACTGTTGAAATACATGTTGATATGGTTGTCTTAGCTACTGGAATAATACCAAGCGAAGGAACAAAAGACATTTCTAAATTATTAAGATTATCAACTGATATAAACGGATTTGTAAAAGAAGCTCATCCAAAATTGAAACCTGTAGAAACATCTATCACAGGAGTGTTTGTTGCAGGAACAGCCACAGGTCCAAAAGATATCCCAGATACTGTGTCACAAGCAGGACGTGCTGCAACAAGAGCTTGTAATATCTTATCAAAAACCGAGCTTGAAGTTGAAGCTACTATAGCTCATGTAGACGAAGCACTCTGTAGAGGTTGTGGTTTCTGTGTAGAATCTTGTCCTTATAGTGCGATTGAATTGATCCAAGTAGATAGATATGGACATATCTATGAAGTTGCCAGTGTGAATGAAGCAGTTTGTAAGGGATGTGGTTCATGTGCAGCTGCATGTTTGAATGGAGCAATTAATCATCTTGGCTTTACAGATACTCAAATCCTAAATCTAATCCAAGCATTAGGAGACAGTAGTAGAATTGAATTGAAAGAAGTATAAAAAAGTCACAAAGAAAGCCCAAATAGTTGGATTTTTAAGCATGAAAATTCCACGATGGCAAAAATGAGAAAAACAAGAAAAAAGCAGTAAGAAAACAGCTAAAACTGGTGAAAGAGAAAAATGAAAATAGCTCTAATTGGTTTAGGAAATCCAATTGTTGGTGATGATGCTATTGGAATAAAAGTGGTTGATCATATTAGAGACACATTTTCACTTCCAGACCATGTTGAAATAGTTGGAGATGTATCCTTAGCAGGAATTGGATTAGTTGAAGAGTTTAGAGGGTACGATAAAATAATCCTTGTCGATTCAATTCAGACTGGAAATCATCCTAAAGGTACAGTAGTTCATCTAAAACAAGAAGACTACGCAACCGCACTTCACATCTCTGATTATCATAATATGGACTTCTTTACTGCATTGGAATTCTGCAATCAAGTTTATGATGACATACCAAAAGATATTACTATCATAGGTATTGAAATTATCAGCGTCACAGAATTTAGTGATGAACTATCTACTGAACTTAGTATAAAGTTTGAAGAGATAGTTAATGAAGTTTACAAAAAGATTATTCTTGAACTAAAAGAAGAGGTACAAGCAAATGTCTTATGAATACTTAAAATTCGGTCCTGAAGAAAGAGCATTTATTGCTAAAATTGAAGATATTTCTGGGCAAAACATTTACAGTTGTTACCAATGTGGCAAGTGTTCTGCTGGTTGTGCATTTAGTAACAGAATGAATACAACTGTTAATCAATTAATCCATTTCATCCAAATGGGACAAAAAGACAAAGTACTAGAATCTAACACTCAATGGGTTTGCGCTAGTTGTCTAACATGTAGCATAAGATGTCCAAGAGATATAGATGTTGCTGCTTTGATGGAAGCAGTTCGAGAATATATCCTAAGAGAAGAACCTGAAAAGGTAAAAATCGCAGACCTACCTAAAGAATTAATTGAAAAACTTCCAAATATTGCTTTGGTAGGTAACTTTCGCAAAATGACAGGGTGAGTTGAATGGTACAATATTCCTATTTTCCAGGTTGTAACTTGAAAACAGATGCAAAAGGTTTCGAGAAATCAGCGATTGCAGTTAGTAAGCAACTTGAGAGTGAATTAGTTGAAATACCCAATTGGAACTGCTGTGGAACAGTACATACTATGACCACAGATAATCTCATGAAACGCATTGCACCAGTTAGAATTCTGGCTAGATCTCGAAATCACCTAGAAGAATTAGATGAGGCAAAAAATGAAGCTGTTACCTTGTGTTCAATGTGTAATAGTACATTGAAAATAGTAAACAAAGAAATGAAAGAAGATTTGGATGCTTTAGAAACAATCAATTTCCAATTGGAAGAAGATGATGAAACTTACCAGAATGATATGGAAGTAAAACATTTTCTTGAAATTCTTCGAGATTCCATCGGATTTTCTAGTATAAGAGAAAAAGTTGTTAAACCTCTTATTGGATTGAAAGCTTCGTCCTACTATGGTTGTATGTTATTACATCCAGAAGCAGCAAAAATTGATGATTCAGAAATGCCTTCTGTCATGGAAGATTTAATGGAGAGTTTAGGTGCTGAATCAATATTTTCTCCGTTGTTCAAGTACTGTTGTGGATCCTATCATATTGTTGAAGATGAAGATATAGTTACAGATCAAGTAAAAAAGATCACTGAAGACGCTATGTCTCGTGGTGCAAATGCAATTGTAGTTGCATGTCCATTGTGTGCTTACAATCTCGATCAACAACAAAAAATGTTAAAGGAAAAAACAGGAAAGAAGAATGCTATACCGATTTTTTATTTTAGTCAGTTGATGGCTATTGCTATGGGGGAACCATGGGAGATAAATCATTTTGAAGATCACAAAATTGATCCTCGTGAATTACTTAAGAATTTGAATATTGAGGAATAAAAATGTCTAATACAAAAACCGCAACAAAAAAGAAGAAAGAAAAAAAAGCCGGAATGGTTAAAATTTACATTATGGGACAAGCCTATGATGTTCCAGGTACTCTAACAATAATGAAAGCTATGGAGTATGTAGGATATAAATTTACTAGAGGTTCTGGATGTAGAGCAGGTTTCTGTGGAGCTTGTTCTACTGTTTATCGAAAAGAAGGGGATTTCAGAATATACACTGCTTTGGCATGTCAAACCATGGTTGAAACTGGAATGGTACTAACACAGTTGCCTTTTGTTCCAGCAGATAAACCTGAATACGACATCAATACATTAACTGCAACAGCTAATTCTGTTCTTAGATACTTTCCAGAAGTAGCTAGGTGTTTAAGTTGTAATGCTTGTAGCAAAGTGTGCCCCCAAGAAATTAAAGTAATGGATTACGTTCAATACAGTTTACAAGGGCAAATTAGCAAAGCAGCAGAAGAAAGTTTTGATTGTGTTTCTTGTGGTTTGTGTGCTATTAGATGTCCTGCAGAAATTCCTCAATACCATGTAGCTCAACTCGTTAGAAGGTTACATGGAAAGTACCTAATGAAGACTCCTGATTATCTGGATATCCGACTTAAAGAGATTGAAGAAGGTAAATATGAGGATGGGTTTAAAGAACTAATGTCTCTCTCTAAGGATAAACTAGAAGAGAAATACAAGACCAGGGATAAGGAGAGTAATTAAAGAGGTGTATGATGATGAAGCTTAAAGGTGGATATACAGAAGAGATGAGAAAGTCTATCGACAATGTAAATAAGACTCGCAGTAAAAGAATAGATGAAGTATTCGAAGATATGACAATGAAGGAACGAGACGAGGTTCTTAAAAATTATCATCCAGATTATAAAGCAGATGTGAAAAGGGCGATCGCTTACGGTGAAAACAAAGGCGATATCGTTCCAGTAGAAGTTGCTGATGTTCTTGAATCTTATCCTATTTTCAATCCTGATGATATTGATCTTTCTCAAATTGATTATGATGTTAGTGTTCTTGTAATTGGTGGAGGAGGAGCTGGTACTTCAGCTGCAATATGGGCAAATTATTCAGGAGTTCCTGTAGATGAAATTCTTGTTAGTAATAAGCTGAGACATGGTGATGCTAATACAGTTATGGCTCAAGGTGGTATTCAAATTGCAGACAGACCAGAAGACTCTCCCTTAATTCATTACCTTGATGCTGTTGGTGGTGGGCATTTTGATAATATTCCAGAACTAGCAAAAGCACTAGTTGCTGATGCTCCTTCTGTCTTAAGATGGCATAAGGATTTAGGCGTAATGTATGATCTTGATGAGGATGGTAATTTCATGGTTCTATCTGGTGGAGGTACTTCCCGTTT
>JAEOTK010000025.1 GCA_016839875.1 Candidatus Heimdallarchaeota archaeon | reverse complement strand
TCTCATCTTCGTTCCAATACTCACAGATATAATGATCCTCATAACGTTCTAAATCCAAAGGATAGAAGTATCTAGCTGCACCACTTCTAACTCTTGCGGGAATGCCTTTATGTCTAAGCATTGAAACCAACATCAAAGCAAAATCTCTACAGTTTCCAACCACTCTATTGATATTCTCTCCAGGTTGATTAAATAGAGATTCATTTAAGGATGCATAGTGATCTAATTTCTCTTCCAAAGTCCTGAGATTCAATTCTTTACCGTGATTTCTTCCTTTATCGATTATGTCCTTCAGAGTGAAACCATAATTCTCCACACTTTGAATCCAAAATACATGGTTGAATGTATTTTGAACAATTTCACATAATTCTGAAATGGAATCAAGTAAATCATCAAAGTTTTCCTTGTATTTACCTGGATTACTTATTTCGCTTTGCTCTCTATAGAAGTTCAACATCTTCTCTTTCATACTATCACCCAATATTTCTTATCAAGGATTAAGCTATTGAATGAAAACAAACTTCGATTTCAATATAAAAAGAAGCTCTTTACTTTGCTTTGCAAAGTGTGAATCCAATGATCTACTTTCAAAATATAACACATTGTTCAAAGAACAGTTAGAGATTTTCGTAGCCACTTGTATCTGATCTCTTCAGCTTTCAAAATTTCATGATAGTTAACTAAGATCTCGTTTTCAAACAAATCTAAGTCTTTCTTGATAATTGGTATTTTACTTACTGTTCTGATTTCATTAGTTGGTGTAAGCACTACTAGAATAGAGATACAGAGTGTAATTGAAAGTATTTTAGGAAGTTTGTACACTATCAATATTATCCCCTTCATAATACAAAAGAATTTCTTCTAGATTTTATCACAAAGAAAAATATCCTTTTTAGGCTATTTTAAATGTTAGTTGGAAGGATTTCAGAACAAAAATGAAACAAAAATTAAGAAAAAAAAAGTAGAGATTAAGTTTCTTTCCTTCTTCTAAATAGTAGCATTATTGAACTAACAAAAGTGATTAGGATTATAGAGCTCGAATAACCAAATCCAGGGCTACCATCTGTTAATGTACCATTATATGCTATACCCCAGATGTATTCGCGTATTTCAATATAGAGAGAATTCTCTGTATAATAGGAATAATTAATAAAATAAATCACACCTATACCATCTTTGAAAAACATATTAGCAGTACACCCGCCAGGAGCACCTCCAGAGTGTCCTTGGAAACTATTATTGTAATACCAACCATAACCATAATAATCTATATATTCATCTTCAGTAGCAGTAACATGTTTTTCATGCATTAAATTTACTGAGGTTTCATTGAGTATTTGAGTACCTTTGTAAGTGCCATTATTCATGTGCATAATTAAAAAGTGTTCTAAATCTGAAACAGTAGCGTACAATCCTCCACATCCTCTGCCATCATGATTAATATGACCTATTTTAATTAATCGTGTAGGATCATAGTCATGATAATCTAGTCTTGTATCATTCATTCCTAAAGGTATTAAGATATTATCTGATAGATACTCACTATAATTCATCCCGCTTGCTAATTCTGCAATATAAGCTAATAGATCAAAACCTATATTACTATAGATGAAATCTGTACCAGCTTGCAATATGAAATAATTATTCATAAAAAAAGTACCATTTTCATTTAGAAAATTGTAGAGAATTTCTGAGAATTCTGAGGTGGAGTGAGGATTTACACATCTAACAAAGGAGAAATATCCACCTGGATCTTTTATTCCAGATTGATGACTAAGTAGATGTTTGATTGTTATTGGAGTATTAGGATAGTTAGGATTTCTAACAATGAAAGGGAGGTAATCGTTGATAGGATCTTCAATATTGAGCAAGCCTTGTTCCTGAAGATGGAGAATCACCATCGCACAGAAGGTTTTAGAGATACTAGCTATCTGATAGACTTTGTCGAGTTCAGGTTGCTCTCCATAACCATGAGAATAGAAGGGTTCATCTCCCTTGATAACAGAAAGAACGCAAGATTT
>JAEOTK010000024.1 GCA_016839875.1 Candidatus Heimdallarchaeota archaeon | reverse complement strand
TAGACTGGCTCCAAGAGCGGCACTAGCAATCAGATTGTGCCCACATGCATGATCAATCTCTGGTAGGGCATCATATTCTGCTAAAATGGCAACTGTTGGACCTTCAGTTTGGTCAGGATGTTCAGCTAGAATTGCTGTCTCTAATTTTGCTACTCCAAGCTCAGCCTTGAAATTTGCATTTATTAATTTATTAGCAAGCAATTTTGAAGCTTTATATTCTTCAAAACCTAATTCCGGATTATCAAAAATCTCTTTACTTACTTCAAACAATAGATCCTTGTTTTCATCTATATATTTTATAATTCTATCTTTATACATTGTATCACTTTAGAATAATTTTCTTTTTTATTTAAATGTAATCTCAAATTTTTTTATCACCTTTTTTTTAATTTCGAATATATACTTAATTCTTATAAGTGTATAAAACTTCTCCAAACTATGTCTTCAAAGATACTTTGGGTATCTCTTTCTCTTATACTACTATTTTCGATAACTTCTAGTGGATATGAAACAATGAATGCAAATAGTGCAGATGAGAGCATTGTTGATTCATATGATCAAAAGACACCTTCATTTCCCATAACAATACTAAAGGATGAAGATTTCCAAAGTTATGAACTCCAAGGTTCAGGTCTTGTATCAGACCCATATATAATTGAAAATCTAACAATAGAAGATGATACATCCAGTCTAACTGGAATTTTGATTGCAAATACTTCTAGATATTTTATAATTCAAAATTGTTTCATTACTGATTTTGAATACGGCATCCAAATTTCTAACATAGAAATAGAGACTGGTATTGTTTCCAATAACACAATTTATGATTGTAATAATGCAATGATGATTAACAAAACTAGTACTTTAAGAATTCAAAATAACAACTGTACTACTTCTCAATATTATGGAATTGCATTGTTCGATTCAGACAATTGTATAATAACCAGCAATTTGATTCATTGGAGTAGACTGCATGGAATCTTCTTGAACAATAACTCAAAGAATAACAATATTCATCATAATTTCTTTGTATTAAATAACTGCAAAATCTACCATGCTCATCCATATTATGCATGGCCACAAGCTTTCGATAGTGGTTCCAATAACAAATGGTATGATATCACAAAATTGGAGGGGAATTATTGGGAAGATTGGAGCGAGAGAGGTGGATACTATATAGATGGGTCATCATCCTCTCAAGATCCTTTTCCATATAGAGATCTGGATGGTGATATCTTAGATGATTACAAAGAGATTACATTCTTTGGAACTAGTCATCTTACTAGTGATTCAGATCAAGACGAATTAAACGATAGAGAAGAGATCTATATTTATTATACAGATCCTTGGATAAAAGATTCAGATTCGGATGGATACTTTGATGGAGAAGAGGTGTTTTTAGGAACTGACCCATTAGATAAAAATGATCATCCAGGTGTACAAGAAGCATCTTATTTGTCTTCAGCATTATTACTTACTTTTCTAGTGATAAGCACGCTTGTTTATTCAAAAATAAGGAGAAAGGAAAAATGAGTAAGATACTAATGCTAAATAAAGCTGTAATCACGTATGTTTTGATAGGCATAGTTGTAGTGTCAACTGCAACAGGACTTTTCTTATTGAGTGAACATTTTGTTCAACCGAAGGCAGAACTCGCTGATATTTTCATAGATTCTGATAATGATTTCAGAGCTTATGATTTCAAAGGTAGGGGAACTGAAGAATCTCCATATCTAATTGAAGGTCTTCATTTAAATTCTGAAAAGCAATATAACATTCATATCCGTTTTACTACTAAATTCTTCACAATAAGGAATTGTTTGATTGAGAATACAAATAATGTTGGTGTTTTTCTTTACAAAATCGCTTCTAGAAGTGCTTTAGTTGAGAACAATACTTTTTCATCAAAAATCGGTATTAGATTAATAAAAACTAATGATCTAACGATAAAAGAGAATTGTTTCTTTAACTTCTCGTGTGGATTAGAAATCAGATTGTCATCAAATAATACTATTACAGAGAATGATTTCTTTGACAGTTTAGAAAAAGATCCGTTTTTCAATGTGTTTGGAATAAGCACAAAAATAGATTCTTCTCAAACTTGCATCTTTAGCAATAATTCTTGTTTTAACAGCACCGTCGGTTTAGATCTTCTGAATTCTCAATCCATCATTGCTAAGAATAATAATTTTACTTCAAATGAAATAGGTATGAGAGCAGAAAATTCTCAATTATCATATTTTATCAATAATATATTTGACAGAAATGATGAAGGATTATTACTACTAAATTCTCCCTACAGTTCTTTAGAAGACAATGAATTCATCTCAAATGGTTTAACTATTGATGAAAGATACGCTCCCCTTTATGATACATATGTATTAGATAATAATACAGTAAATAACAAGGAAATTGGATTATTTGTTTACGAAGAGAATCTTACAATTGATGAACCAATCTATGGTCAACTAATCGTGGTCTTGAGTAAAAATGTAACAATTCAAAATCAAAGATTGAATAATGCCTCATCAGGATTATATCTAGTAGAAAATACGAATGTAGAGATTATTAATAATACATGTAATTTCAACCTAAATTATGGATTCTATTTTGAAAGAAGTCATGAGAACTTCTTGTTCAATAATACAGCTAATAATAATGTTATGGGATTATTTCTAGATCGTTCAAACTACAGTTCAATAGAAAACAATACTATAAATTCCAATAGCTTTGGTTTGTTTTTCCATTATGCCAATAGATGCAATATCTCAGGCAATACTATAAATTATAACATCATCAAAGCTATAACTTCCGAAAGAAAGTGTGATTATTTTAATATAAAATTCAATCACTTCGAAGCAAACATAGGATATGCCATATTCATAAGTGATCAGTTACATTACAATATACATCATAATTCATTCATTAATAATGCTCTTGACAGAACCGCACAATGTTTCGATAGTCCCTATCCTGATCTTAAGAATTTCTGGTATGAAATTTATTTAGAAGAAGGAAATTATTGGAATGATTGGTCTGGAGTTGGATATTACTATCTTGATGGAGGTGGATCTATCACCGATAGATTTCCACTATCAGTCCCACCAGTTTGAATCTTTCTCTATCTCTTTTTTCTATTTTTCTCCTCTACTTGAAATTTATAAGTGTATGAAACATTATCAAACTATGTTTCGAAAGAAAGATTCTATGGTCTTCCTTCTTTTGTTTCTCCTTAGTCTCTTATTACTCTCAAATATCTCTTTAGCGAAAGAGAAAGAAGTCACATTAACGAAAATTGGTGAGTTCCGAATAGGCGGAGTAATGTTTGATGTTGAGATAGAAAGTGATATTGCTTATATTTCTGAATATAGTGCTAACCGACTTAGAATTATTGATGTGAGTGATCCTACTTCTCCATATGAACTTGGCAACTATTCTGTGAATCTTCCTCATTATATCTCTGTTATTGATGAGGTTGCCTATATCGCTGCTTGGAATGATGGGCTTCAGATTGTTAATGTTAGTGATCCTAGTAATCCTTCCAAACTTTCAGAATATAAACCTCCAGGCTACGTTGGAGGTGTTCATGTAGCAGATAACTATGTGTATATTAGTTCCACTAGCGATGGTATGTATTTACTAGATGTGAGTGATCCATCAAATCCACAAAACATAAGTTCATTTAATCCTGGTGGAACTATTAGTTTTGCAACTAAGGAAAATTTCGTATTCATGCTTGCATGGAGTGGGTCAACTGAAACAAGTTTTGTTGTAGTTGCTGATTTCTCTGATAAAGAAAACCCCTTTCTAGTGAGTAGTTTTGATTTAGGCGATATTTGTGCAGATTTATCTGTTGAAGG
>JAEOTK010000023.1 GCA_016839875.1 Candidatus Heimdallarchaeota archaeon | reverse complement strand
AAGTTGCTTTATGTTTGAGATAGTACAAGCTCCTAAAGATATAGAAGAATGATACGAAAGCAAAAATTGCTAAGAAAACGAATAATCGCCCCATTTGATTGTCTCCTTCTATGAAATAGTAGATAGAGGCACCTACTAATGACAAAGAAAGTAGGAAAGACCAAGTTAAGCGAGTTATTGTTCCCATTTTGAACCCTGCAGATAATTTTACAAAAGTTGGTTATTAAATCTTGCTTTTAAATTATTTGGCTATAATGGTTTTTATAGCTTCTCAATCACAGTCTCTATGTACACTTTTGTACTAACTCTGTAGATGGGGGATTTTACATATTTTGTTGAAATTGGTTTATTACAACGAGCGCATAATTTCGATTGTTGGAACCAGCTAAAGAATTCATCTGCATGAG
The DNA here is from genome assembly GCA_016839875.1 of Candidatus Heimdallarchaeota archaeon. The sequence continues at coordinate 2,949 of JAEOTK010000023.1, read as the reverse complement.
CAGGATATTTACAATGGGGGCATAAAATGACTTTCCTTGATTCTGATTTCTTGAAAGCCATATAACAGATTATACATTTCAGATCTTCTTTAGTAGCTTTTCCTACAGGGAAAATATTCTTCGTACTTCTCCTAACAGTTGTAGATCTAGTTACTTTTTTTGTTGAAGTTATGTCTCTTCCAGGAGCAACTTTCGCGCTTGTTGTACGAGCAGTAGTTACTGCTCTTCTTCTGCTAGCTGATGAAGAAGAGATTCTACTGCTAGTCTGTGCAGAAGAGCTTCTCCTTGATGTAGAAGTTGTAGATGATCGTTGTCTTGCTGATGCAGATGATCTTGCAGGTGCCCTTCTAGTAGTTTTAGTTGTTCTTTGAACAGTGCGCTGTCTTGATTCATGTATTGGGGATATTATGAGGTATCCTATAACCATAACAAGGTATATTACTGCAAAGAAAAGACTAAGGAAATCCATTTTGAAATTTATAAAGAAACCAACCAATTGGAGTAATACGAACAATGTAAAAAGAAGAAAGGGTATAAGTTTACCACGTCTTATTTTTCGGTTAACAGCCATTGCTGGCCATTTTCCTGATAAATAATTGTTAAAAAGAACTGACAATACTATCAGAGGTAAAATCATAGTGAGGGAGATAAGGTTGAAGTACAAACTTACTGTATCTCCACTAGCTATGTTGATATTAATTACAAAAATCTCAGCAAGATTTGATACTGGTGAGATATAGTTTCCCATGAATAGAACACTGAAGGGTAAGAGTAAAAATTGGGTGCTAGCTGTTACAGCTTTATGTTTTCGATAATGTCTTCTTTCGAGAATATATCTTAGAAAAGCAATAATATACAAGGTTATGTAAAAGAAAATGAGTGTCCTTGGAACATCTCTTTGTATTATCAAGTATAGAAAACCAACTACGCTACCAATGATTGCTATAGCTATGTAGGTTTTAACATTGTTCAATTCCAATTTCTTAACAACCTTGTATGTTTAATAGATTAATAATTATTCTTCATTCTTCATGAACAAATCAATGGATTCAAAGCTTGCTTGAGTGCTCAAACCTTCAACTTCAATCGATAATTTATAGTAAGATTTTTTATCATCATCTATTCTGAAAACGCCTAAACCATAATCGTCTCTAGAAATCATTAGTGGATCAATCACTAGTGCTATAGATTTGTTCCAGAATGTTTGATATCGAAGATGGGTTTGAAAATCATCACCACTCAAGAAAGGCGTATAGCTAGGATGAGAATGAGCCCACCCAATAATAAACTGATTAGACTCTTTCTTATGAAAAATATCTGTGAATATTTTCTGATCTACAATTTCAACACTTACTGCATCACCCTGATCAACAGGCCAATAATCTTCAACGATAAGTTGTTCCAAAATTGTTCCTTCTTTAATCATCTGCCCTGTTAAAAGGCCTATAACTTCAACCCATTCTTTCTTAGACAAATTCGAATTTGCATATGTTAGAGCGTGTTTTGCTAACTTGAAATAAGCTTTTGGTTTAATTGCTACTTCTGGCTTAGGTGCGATTATAAGATCCTCATCAGATACTTCTATTTCACTTTCCGTTTCCATATCTTCAACGATTTTATCTATAGCTGAAAGACCTAAAACCTTCTCAATTGCTTCAATTTTTCTTAATAATTCCTTGTATTGCTCAGGAATGTTATCTTCTTCATTATGCATTTTCATTACTCCTTTGTTAGAATCTTCTTTTATATGTTTCATTTCCAGTAAGAAGTCGCGTACTTCTTATTGATTCCTTGAGCTTTTTTCACAAACTTCTTTTTGTCTTTTAGAAATTCTAGTGCAGCTTCTTTATTGAAGACATCTTTTGGGTTTACATATGCCCCATCAACATTAAACATTGCTAAAATTGAATGAATAACAGTTGTAATATTTTTGCTAGGAGACCAACCATCGTGCTTTCCAATTAAATCATTATCAACTAGTGCTAAACAGATATTTCTCTTCTTAGGATACTCTTTTGGATTAGGCCAAAAGTTGGGATGCCAAATTGGTGTGTGTAACCTTACAAATGGAGGTTTGTACGGGTAATTAGGACCAAATAGTATTTCGAGTTTGTATTTACCGCCTGCGTAAGGAGTGCCTTTTGGTCCCTTAAATCCTACAGCTAGATGATCCATTGATTTTTTCTTACTAGGGTATGCTTTAACCTGACCAATTATACCATCTTTATGGAGTTTTCTGAGGGATTCGTAGTCTTTGATTATTCTTTGTTTTCTAATTGTATTCACCTTTGTAAATTGATTGAAATTAAGTTTGATAAACCATTCTATATGAATTAGAGTATCATATGAATAGGATGTTTTCAGTTAAAAAGAATTTCAGTAAATGCAACCTAGTTTTTTTGAAATTAAGAATCACTAAAAAATGTTATGTATTTTCACTCTTTTTAAGCAAATTTCTGTCTTTATTTGTATGATAACTGATAATCTTTTCATCAAACAGTACGGATTAGCACAATGCAGTGTTGATGGAGACAATTGGTATGATATCTCAGAAATCAGTGCGCTATGCTCTATCAACAATCACTATTGTGCTCGTGATTTAGATGCAGTTTTGAAACATTACAATAGTGGGCATATTGTTCCAGTAGAGTATGTACTCTATCGTAAGAAGTGAAGAGAAGATTCTGTCCTCTAATCTTTCTTTTTAAGCAATTTTAGAAAGATTCACTATTTTATATCACAACTTGTGTTAACATTATGTGGGCAATTGCTATTTAAATAGAAACTGATGTTAGGTTGGCGAAAAAAAATGAATGATAAAGCAAAAAACAAGAAAAAACTACAAAAAGCAATCAACAAGGATAGAAGAAATGCAATAGAGGCTTATATCCTACAAAAGGGAAGCCTTTAAACTTCTTCATCAATTTTTCTAAAAATCCAACTCTATTT